>JACQOX010000079.1 GCA_016202335.1 Deltaproteobacteria bacterium | reverse complement strand
GTTACATTATCTTTATCATGTTTTAGGTGATTATCAGGACATACTTACCGAGCGTACTTCGCCTTAAACCCATCCCCATCCACATCGACGTAAATAGGATTGGTGAGACCCCAAACAGGCGCACCAACTTTGGAATCGGCATGAAATGAAGCGAGATCTGCCGGATCAAATTGCTCCGGTGTTTTACTCGGATCGAGAAGGACGTTGGTGATGATCGGAAATAATGATCGATAGCCTTCAGTTTCGCGGGTGCCACGGGCCATGACCACGAGCCACGTGTCTTCCGCGAGTGACAGCTTCACCGAAACGGTTGCCGTGATCTTGCCCTTCTCTTCTTTCCAGGTCGGCAGTGTTCCACTGGCCACGCGAAAAGATTTCGTTGGCTGATAGGTGTACTTGGGGATGTGATACGGCTGATAAAATTTCGCCGGATCTGCTGCTGAGCCGGTCATGATTTCACCCGTGACATCATCGATCGGAACCGGGTCGGTGTTGGCAAACACTTCGATCGTATCGAACCATGCCCACGACGGTGCTTCCGCGGTGATCACCAATTCAATCTCTCCGGAAATCGCCGTCTCGCCCAAACCATATTCCTGACCGTCCGCGGTTTTGGCTTTCACCGAGAGATACGGTCCGGCTGAAATCACCACTTTGCCGGCGTTAATACCGCGAGCGTATTCGTCGAGGTCGAAATCCGCTGCTGTGCCTTTGCCATCGCGGGGGTCGACCGAGGAAGCGACATAATTCCGCGGCATGCCCAAAATTTCTTTGATCTCCATATGGCTGTCGGAATTAGCCGTAGCTGTCGGCGTGAGTCCAAGGTTGAGCAGATTGAACCAGGTCGGCAGCGCAGAGCGATACAGCGAATCGGTATTAAAATGATGCTGTCCGATGGTGAGTTCCACCGCCGTCATCTTGGTGGTGAGCAACGCATCGGTGCCGAGCGGACGGGGGAACGCTGTGGCCATGCCATCTGCGAGGAGTCTGCGTTCAATCGGATCGCCATACGCCGAAAGCGGCGGTACACCGAAATCGTGTTCATAGGCCGTCGTCGTCACCCACCCCGACGCCACCGGCATGCCGGTGGGGCTGTCGGCGATGTGATTGATCTGCAGCACATGCTCGCGGCCATCGCTGCGCACCGCGGCCATGATTTCATCGGGGCTCATGGCGTAGTCGGGTGCGGTCGAGACTTCATCGCGATCCGACGCCGTCCAATCGAGCGCGCCGCCGGAAACATCGTTTGCATCGTAATGCGCTGGATAGGCCTGAATGTGACCGTATTGATTCGGCGTGATTTCCACGCCCACCACGGTCGCCAATTGATTTGCGGGGATGAGCCCACGCGATTCCACGTCACTCACGATCGGCGCATAGTTGGTGTGATAATCGTGATCCGTCGATTGCAAGATATCTAGACCTTCAGCTGACGCCGTGAGCACGCGGTTTTGCAGGGGGATCGAAGAGTCGGGGCTGGGGATGGCGTGCACATGGCAATCGGTCGAGATAAAGTCTGGCGTGAAGACCACCCGAGTGATCGAAACCGGATCCAGCGTCTTCGTGTCGCCGGCCGCCAGTTCAACGAGTCGTTCTTCGACAGTGTATTCCGGGCCATGGGAAAACACGAAGCGATACGTTCCTGGTTCAAGCTGGAAGCGACTCATCCCGGTAAATCCAAACGTGCCGTTGGCCGCAATGTATTTCACATCGACGATACCATAGGGCCGATAGAGAATATCATTATCTGAGAACACTCCGGCCGAACCTTCAACATTGGGACTCGGATCCATCCCCACAATGGTGAGCCGCGCAGCGATCGGCTGTTTGCTTGCGGATTCCACGACGGCCTTCGGCAGGACAACGGTCGCGGTTTCGCCGATCACGCAGCGGACATAGACGGCGTCATTTTTTTTGAGATCAATTTCTTCAGGCGTACACAGTCCGGCCTTCGCCGTGGTGTTCGCATGAAATCCAGATTTATCGACCAGAACGATGTATTCCCCCTTGCCTAACGTCTTGGCCACCGCATCATCGCCGGCGGACAAGGTTCCGGTAAAACGGCCGCTGCGGTCGGTGCGAAACTGCGTCACCGTGCCGCCGCCGCGATTCTTCACCGACACGACCGCATTTTCGACTGCGTTCCCTGAACCATCGACCACGGTTCCGGTGATCGGGCGGGTATTGATGCGCAGCGCTTCGAGCGCCGTATCCAGGACCGATCCCGCCGATCCGTCACCCACCACAAAGTAGCTGGTCACGGTTCGCGAAGACTCGGCAGGGATCGCAAAATGAATTTCCGGCGGCGTTGTGCTCCCGAGCGGCAAGAGTTTCAAAAAGGTTTCGCCAAAAATCACGCCGGTAAAACCGCCATAGGTGATCGACGTCGTGAGCTGCGGATCGTTCTTCTTCTGCACATCAGGAAATTCGCGCGGGTCATAGAAAAAACCGTATGACACCGGAACGCCGTCGTAGCCGGCATAGATGATCGCCGGGGTATAGCCCGCGACCTGAGCCGCAGTATCAGGCGTAAAGCCGATCCCCGGGATGAGCACCGACACCTGTCCCGAGCCGTTCATGAACGCACCCACGGGCATGCGCACTTCTTTGCTGCCCGAATTTTGAAACGTGGTTTTGATTTCGACGTACGATTTTCCGGGATCGAGGATGTAATCTGTGACGACTTCAGTATTCAGTCCCTTGAGGTCATCGTAAATTTCAAACGGATCGCGGCGATCATCAAAACGATTGGCAAAGGAAAGCTTCTGGCCCACGAGGCCCGCTGCCGCTTCTGAAATAAAATCGATGTCGAGATAGTCGTAGGCGTCAACCCGACCGTACGCGCGCAGCATCTTGCGACCTGGATTTTTCTCGTCGGTGATCGCTTCGAAAGAGAGGTAATTCACTGTCCATTCGATATTCACGAGCGGAAAGAGTTCACCGAATTGATCGCCGCTGCCACCCACGAGATCGGCGTCGATGATCGTTCCGCCGAAACTGCCGAGACCCGCACTCTTCCCCGGCTTTTGAACAACCACGCGGATTTTGTCGTTGGCGAGCAGAACGTCGCCCACTCGCCCACGGGCCAGCGGCCCCGCGAGCAACTGCGATTCACCGGTCACGGTCCACGGCGTCTCCGGATAACCCGACCGACTGGGACTTTCCCCACTGCCCGCCCGCCCGCCAGAAGACGGCGTGCAGGAAGCGATAAACCCAGCCAAAAGAAGCCCTAAAAGGAGTTTTGCTTTCATGGATACCTTATCGGCTGGTTTCAGATTTAGTTGCGCGTATTTTGAATGGGTGTTTTTTTGATCTATTTTTGATCCTGGAGCGTTTCGCTACTCTGCTTCTCCATGGCACAGCTTCTGCAATGTGAGCATTTGACATTCAAGGAGAGATGCTTATGGATGAAAAATATGCGGAGGCGGTGAAAGAGATGGAACATCGTTTTGGAATCATGGTGGAGGCTGGCGATTGGACGGCTCGAATCACGTTTCGATCGACTCGACCAACGTACGACGCGCATCGCCTTTCCTTCACGATATGTAAGGACCGCTGATCTCAATCACCCGCAATTTTCTTGTGTTCGGAATTCAATACAATAAAAGGCTTTCCACCTATGAGCCTCAATTCTCTTCTCGGCAACTTGGCTGTCGTGTTTTCGATGGGGACCTCTCTCATCGGCATCATCCTCTTTTTTCTGGCGCGTCGCCTGGAGTCCAATGACCTCCTCGCGTGGGGCAGGCGCATGGTCTACGCCAACTTTTGGCTCTACCTGTTCGCCATCGTGGTCATGCTCTTAGCCCTCCTCACCAATGATTTTTCGGTGAGCTACGTCGCTCACGTCGGCAGCCGCGATATCCCGCGGTGGGTCTCAGCGGTATCGCTGTGGAGTTCGCTCGAAGGTTCCATCCTGTTGTGGGGATTTGTCCTCGCGAGTTATGGAGCTGCCAGCCTGTTTGGTCTCCGAAAAACCGCATCGAATCTGATTCCCTGGGCCGGCATCGCCGTATTATTCGTTCAACTGTTCTTTGCACTGCTTCTCGCTCTGCCGGCCAATCCGTTTCTGCCAGTCCTGCCGGCACCGCTCGATGGCCCAGGCCCCAATCCATTGCTCCAAAACCACTGGCTCATGACCATCCATCCACCTGCTCTTTACCTGGGCTACATCGGCATGACCATTCCCTTCGCCTTCGCCATCGCGGCGCTCATGGAACGCGATGCCTCAGCGCTGTGGATTCGTCTGTGCAAACGACCCACGCTGTTCGCCTGGTCTTTTCTCTCCATCGCCATCGTGCTCGGCGGTTGGTGGTCCTATGAAGTCCTTGGCTGGGGCGGCTATTGGGCGTGGGATCCGGTGGAAAACGCAAGCTTCATGCCCTGGCTTTCCGCCACGGCCATGATCCACGCATTTATGATCCAAGAACGGCGGAACAGTCTTTCCTTGTGGAATCTAGTGCTCGCGGTCATCACCTTTCTCCTCACCATCATCGGCACCTTTCTCACCCGCAGCGGCATTTTGGAAAGCGTACATTCGTTTTCAGAATCCCACATCGGCCCGTATTTTTTGATCTTCATCGCCGCCCTGCTCACCATTTCCATCTTATTGCTCATGTGGCGAACACCGACTGGTAAAACGCTCAGGTCAACGGTTGAAAAGTTATTCAGCCTCGACGTCATGCTGCTCATCAACAATCTGCTCCTCATCACGCTTTGCTTCATCGTGTTTTTGGGAACGTTTTATCCGCTGATCGTGGAACTTTTGCGTGGCCAGCGCGTGTCCATCGGGGAACCCTATTTCGACCAGATGTCGATTCCGATTTTTCTCGCCCTCATTCTTCTTCTCCTTGTTTCGATGATCGTGCCGCGAAATAAACATGCCTCGAATAAGGTAATGCTGTGGAGACTCCTTTCCACATCACCCCGGCACGCCAGTGGTTTCATCGCTCATGTCGGTTTTCTGATAATGGCCGTAGCCGTAGCTGTGTCGCATATCTACGACCGCGAGGATGAACTCACCTTCACCAAAGGTGAATGGAAGACCTTTGGCGGCTATGAATTAAAACTCCAAGACATCGTCAGCTTCGAAACCCCGCAGCGCTACGAAGTTCGTGCACAGATGAATATTCGGAAACAGGGAAAAGATCTGGGAACATTGATTCCCCAACTCAATTTTTATCCCAACTCTCGAGAGCCCATCGGCTCTCCTGCGGTGCGATCTTCGTTTGTGGAAGATTTCTACCTGAGCCCCATTCAATTCGGTGACGACGGAAAACAGGCCAGTCTCCGTGTGATGGTCAACCCCGCGGTCATCTGGATCTGGATCGGCGCTGGTCTCGTCTTTGGCGGAGGACTCATGGCCACAGCGTTTTATCGCCGAAAGGAGGAACGATGAAAAAAATTTTCGTCCTGCTCCTGATCGTCGTCCCCGTAATCGTCCTTTTCTTGTACGGTCTCGGTCGAGATCCACGCATCTTGCCTTCAGCGCTCATTCAAAAACCTGCACCGACGTTTTCACTGCTCACCCTCGACGGAAAGACGATGACCTTGGAAGAGCTCAAAGGAAAACCCATCGTGTTGAATTTTTGGTCGACGTGGTGCGGCCCGTGTCTCGACGAACATCGCGTCATCATGTCAGCAAGAACGCAATTCCCCGACGTTCAGTTTCTTGCTGTGCTCTACGAAGACACGCCGGAGAATGCCCGGGCCTTTCTGAAGAAATTTGGCGTAGGCTCTACGGTGCTCATCGACGAACACCTGAAAACCGCCATTGATTACGGCGTCGCCGGCGTTCCCGAGACCTATTTCATCGATGCTCACGGTATCATCGCCGACAAGCACGCGGGAGTATTGACCCCACGAATTTTGGAAGAGAAATTATCTTGGCTTGAACGCGCGGTTGACACCGAAGTAGTTCCAGATCTACCCCACCCTAACCCTCCCCTTACAAAGGGGAGGGAAAAAAAAATGACAGGGCCCGCGGGTTCAGTCGCCGATATTCAATCTCGCATGGAATACCTGGGAAGCATGCTCCGTTGCCCGGTCTGCCGCGGGGTTCCGATCGCTGATTCGCCTTCAGAAATGGCCAAACAGATGATGGGGCAGATCCGCGAATTCGTGCAGTCAGGAAAATCCGATGAAGAAATTCTGTCTTATTTTGTCGCCCGCTACGGAGAGTGGGTCCTGTTAAAACCAAAACCACGCCAACATCTCTTGGTCTGGATTTTACCCTTTCTTTTCCTTATAGGCGGTGGCGGCATACTTTACTTCAAACTTCGAAAGGAACGCACATGATCATCACTCCTCAACTGATCGGCATTATCCTGGCTGTGGCACTGGTCATCACAGCGATCATTTTATTTCTCTCTCGCAAAAAAATGACGGGGAATCCTGAACATACGAATCTCCTCGAAAAAATTGCCTTCGGACTGTTTGGAGTGGCCTTTGTCATCATCTTGGCCGCAGCGATGACGGGCCTTAAAGGTCCTGCTCAAGAAACCTTTGCGACCGATCATCCTCCCATGGACGGTCAAGGCAGCATCGGGCAGATCAATGAAGCCGAAGTCAAAGACCTTGAAGAAAAAATCACCAAAGATCCCAATGATGTTGGGAGTCGCGAGCGCCTCGGACACCTCTATCTTCAAGCGCAGAACTATGAAGGCGTCTTCCAAATGGCGCATGATGCCTTGAAATTGAATCCCAAGAGCTCTGAATCCCGCGCTCACATGGGCATGGTCCTCTTCGCCATGCAGGATGCTCCGCAAGCCATGCAGCAGTTCGAAAAATCACTGCAGGAAAATCCACACCACCTTGAAACACTCCTCTTCAAGGGCATCGTTGAGCTTCAAGGCCTGAATGATGCAAAGGCAGCCGAAGCAACCTGGGGGACGTATCTCCGCATCGCTCCGGAAAACGATCCGGCCCGCGCCCGTGTAAATGCCTTCTTGCAGATGGCTAAGGGCGAATCCGCTCAATAACTGAGCACGATCAGTCGTTTGCGTGCTTCAGATCATAGCGCTCAATCCTTCTTCTTATAAATACCTCCCGCATGAAGGTTGGTTTGACACATCTTTACGCATGGCTCCGTTGGGTTTTTGGCTCAGAAACGCTCGAGCGCCAACAGCCGCTCACACCTGAAACCACAACCTCTTCGTTTTTCTGCTGGATCTTTGAATCTGAATCTCTCGAATCAACAACGCATCACGAAAAAACGAAATCAAAAGGCTTTCTTCGCCAACTCCTGGAAAGGGATCCCCTGTGAAACATACGAAACACTACTGGCGTGCCGGTTTTCTCCTCGTGGGGGGACTGATCGGTTTCATTTTTGTCCGTCATTTCCTCGTTCCCACGTCGTTTGGGCAATTCGGATTTTATCGAGGAACGAATCTCGCTGAACAGCAGGCAAAATCAGTGGTCCATGGCGGCAAAGAAAGCTGCAGCACCTGCCACGAGGATGTCGCCAAAAATCACGCCGCGGGAAGTCACGCCGTCGTTCAGTGCGAAAACTGTCATGCCGCACTTTCGAAGCACATCAATAAGGATGGCGAGTTTGTGGAACTCATGCCGATCGATCGTTCCCCTCAGTTGTGCCTCCGCTGCCATCGCAGCCTTCCGTCGCGACCAACGGGCTTTCCCCAGATTGAAACTAAAGAGCATCTCGGCCTCGATGAACCGGAGCTCCAAGCAGGCGCCTGTCTGGCATGCCATAATTCACATCGACCATCGCTGGAAAAGAAAAAGGTAAAATATGAAAATAATGGATAACGTCAGTCGTCGGGAATTTTTAAAAGATGGGTGCAAGCTGGCCTCCGCCTGCATGATCTTGAATGTCCTGCCCATCAAGATCCCCAATGCCTTTGCTTCGGATGAAGCTTCGGCGACCCAAGCGGGACTGGAGGCCAAAGACGGCTACAACTGGGGAAATCACTATTATGCCTACTTGATCGACACCCGCAAATGCATCGGCTGCGGCATGTGCGTCCAGGCCTGTAGCCGGGAGAACAACGTCCCGGACGGCTTCTTTCGCACCTGGGTTGAACGCTATGAAATCTCCGAGCGCGGCGAAGTATTCGTCGATTCGCCTCATGGCGGCATCAATGGCTTTGAAGCCACGAATCCCGGCTTTAACGCCACCAAGGCCTTCTTTGTACCGAAGATGTGTAACCACTGCGAACACACTCCCTGCATCCAGGTCTGCCCGGTGGGAGCGTCTTACGCCACCAAAGAAGGTATGGTGCTCGTCGACAGCGAACGCTGTGTAGGCTGCGGGTACTGCGTCCAGGCCTGCCCCTACGGGAGTCGATTCATCAACCCCATCACGCATACCGCAGATAAATGCACATGGTGCTATCACCGCATCACCAAAGGCCTCAAACCAGCCTGCGTTCAGGCCTGCCCCACGGGTGCACGTAAGTTTGGCGATCTTAAAGATGAACACGATGAAGTGCGCAAGATCCTGGCCTCAGAACGCATCGGCATCCTGCAGGCAGAAAAACTCACCAAGCCCAAATGCTATTACATCGGGCTAGATAAAGAGGTGCGCTAATGTTTGAAACCATCAACTTTCTGTTTCCCAACGACCTCCACATCCACTGGAGCCTCATGATCGTCATGTATCCCTACATCACGGGACTCGTGGCGGGAGCGTTCATCGTCTCTTCGCTCTATCATGTGTTTGGCAAAATCGAGTTTCGCCCGATCGGACGTTTTTCGCTTCTCACCTCGCTGGCTTTTTTACTCACCGCCACTCTTCCCTTGCTCAACCACTTGGGACATCCAGAGCGAGCGATGAACATCATGATCACCCCGCATTTTTCATCTGCCATGGCCGGGTTTGGTATTCTTTACACCTTTTATTTGATTGTCCTCACGCTGGAAGTCTGGTTGGTTTTTCGCAAAGACATCGTTGACTATGCTCGCGCCTCCACCGGCCTTCGGCGTACGATGTATAAAATCCTGGCCCTCGGCGTCTATGACACGAGCCCAGAAGCCCTCGAAAAAGATCACAAAGTGGTGAAAGTCTTGGCCGCCATCGGCATCCCTGCGGCGTGCATGCTCCACGGCTACGTCGGATTTTTATTTGGCGGCATCAAGGCTAATCCCTGGTGGTCAACGCCGCTCATGCCCGTCATCTTTCTCTTCTCGGCCGTGGTCTCGGGCATCGCCGCCTTGGTCATCTTCTATCAAATCGCCATGCGCTGGCGCGGCGAAGCCATCAGCGCTGATTGCATTCGCGGCCTCGCCCGCTGGCTGTGGCTCTTTCTCATCATGACCGTAACGCTGGAACTTCTGGAGATCATCACGCTCGCCTATGAACAGGCCGAAGAATGGGAAGTGATCGCTCCGCTCCTCACCCATCAGCTTTCGTTCTCCTTTATCTCGCTGCAGATGATTATCGGTGCTCTGATTCCGATGATTCTCTTGATGATCACCGTCCTCATGGACAGCTTTATGAAGGACAAGCTCCGCAACATGCTGACCTTCATTGCATCGTCCCTGCTGCTCATCCAAGTCTTTGCGATGCGCTGGAACGTGGTCATCGGCGGACAAATTTTCTCCAAGAGCTTCCGCGGATTCCGCGACTACACTCCGCACTTTCTGGAAAAAGAAGGCGTGCTGGCAGCAATTCTCTTAGGACTCTTACCCTGCGTCCTGCTCATCGTCTTGAGTCGCGTCTTGCCGCCGTTTCGTTCTCAAAAAGAACCGATCGGTTGATAAGCATCATACGAAAAACATCGACATTTTTGATTTCTGCATTACGTTCCCTTCCCGTCATCGTGAGTTTTTATCTTGAACCCGTCACCTGAAGAAGAAAACGCAATGCTTATGCCCTTGCTCACCATGCTTTTCTTGTTCTCCAGCGCATTCGCCCACGCTTCGCCCACACCCTCATCGCATGAAATTTCAAAAAAAGGATTTACTCCTTCTCATGTGTGCGCCTCGTGTCACCAGACCATTGCCGAAAATTGGAAAGGTTCCATGCACGCCAACGCAACGGTTGATCCCATCTTTTATACTGTTTTTTTAGAAGCATCGCACGCAACAAACGGGAAAACTGATGTTCTCTGTCTTTCCTGTCATGCCCCGACCACTCGCCTCACGAAAGAAACCGACCTCCAAAATCCACTCGTCAAGGAAGGCGTCAACTGTGATTTCTGCCACAGTGTCACCGGCGTTCATCTTTCCTCTTCGGAAACGCTTGACGTTGCTCCTTCGCAAAAAAAATGGGGACCCATCAAAGGAGCAAACTCTCCCGTGCATGAAACGGGTTATTCGCCCCTCTTTGAACAAGCCGAGTTCTGTGGAAGTTGCCACCAATACACAAACGAACACGGTGTCGCCATTTTCGATACCTATGCTGAATGGAAAAAAAGTCCTCAAGCAAAACTTGGCGAAACCTGTCAAACCTGCCACATGCCAAAACGCCCGGGCTTAATCGCACGGTCTGATCTTCACCCGAACGCGGAACATGATCTTCACAGCCACGAAGCCGCCGGCGGCCATTCGGCGGAAACCATTAAAAAATCCGTCACCCTCAAGATCGGCGATGCCAGACGTTCCGGTGAAAAGATCCACGTCGTCGTTGCTGTGCACAATGTAGGTTCGGGTCATAAGGTTCCCACGGGACTTCCAACTCGAAAACTCATCCTTCATTTCAAAGCCAATGCAAGTGGACAGACGCTTTTTGCGGTCGATCGTATTTATCAAAAAGTGCTCACCAATCAACGGGGAGAAGCCATCACTAAAGACGTCGACATCTTTCTTGCTGCGACAAAAGTACAGAGTGATAATCGTTTAACTCCTGGGGAACAACGCGAAGAGCACTTTACCTTCTATGCCCCAGAGGACGCGTCAGTCGAAATTGAAGCCAGCCTTGAATATTGGTACCAACCTCGGATCATTCAAGAATCGGAAATGAGCGTAAAGATTGCCAAGGAAAAGAAGATCTTCACCCCAGGAAAACAATGAATCTCCCCATGGAAGAACTTGCCATCAATTCCCGCCGACGTTTTCTGAGTACGTGCCTTGGCTTTTTGGGGGCGTTCCTTGCGGGCGGTTTCCTCTATCCTGTTTTTAGTTTCCTCCAACCACCTGCACGAAAAAAAAATGGCGAAATCGTCAAGATTCCCAAGGCTGACGTTCCCCTTGGTGGAATGCAGCGTTTTCATATCCGCGGCATCCCCGCAACCGTGATCAACTCTCAAGGAACGTATGCCGCTTTTTCTTTGGTGTGTTCGCATCTCGGTTGCCTTGTGACCTGGGATGGGGCGAAAGATCAATTCATCTGCCCTTGTCATGGTGCGAAATTTGCGAGCGATGGTCATGTCATCTCTGGACCTCCACCCAAAGGACTTGAACAGCTGAAGGTTGACGTGAAAGAGGACGAAATATGGATTTCGTAAACATCCTCTGCACGATCTTCGTTGCTTCACTCTGGTTTTCGACACCCTTTTCTCTCCATGCACTCGAACCGGCAATACGTGAGAGTGAAAGCACCTGTGTTTCCTGCCACCGCGACTTGGAAGGAATGTTATCCGAACCGGTCAGACTTTGGGAAAAAAGCATTCATCACGACATGGGAAACGGTTGCGAAGGCTGCCATGGCGGAGACAAAAACGACCCCGCAGAGGCCATGAGTCCCCAGAAGGGTTTTGTCGGAGTACCCTCAACGGATAAGATTGTTGATTTTTGCGGTAAATGCCATGTCGGCGTAAGTGAAAATTTCAAAAAGAGCGTCCATTTTCAGGCGTCGCAAACCAATCTCCTTCAAAAGAAAAATACTCCCACGTGCGTGACATGCCACCGCAGCCACGACATTCATAAAGCTTCGCTTGATCTCATCAATGAATCGCTTTGCTCAACATGTCATTCATTCGAAAATCCAAAACGCATTAAAGAAGCCTTCGCCTCAACTGAACTTTCGCTTGAACACCGCAAAGAAGATTTAAATTATTTAGAACGGCGCGGCATGTCCGTTAAAAAATTGAAAGAAAAACACTTTGCACTTCGTAACACCCTTCATCAATTAACGCATACTTTTGACGTTCCGGAAATTCAGAATAAAACCCATAGTGTCAATGAAGCACTTCAAACAACGGGAAACGACCTCAAGGTCCTTCACCGCAACATTCATCGCCGTTGGTGGGTTGGACTTGGCGTCGCTTGTTTCTTGGTCATCTTCATTGTCGTCCTCGTGAAACTTTTAAAAACATATGAGGATGACGCATCATGAAAAAACGACTTGACCAATTGAAGGCGTGGCTCAAAACGTCCGCCCCTATTCCAGAAGAGTTCTTCCGTAAAGTTTCCAGTGAACCGGTCCCCCATCACCTCAAGCGCTGGTGGTTCTGCCTTGGAGGAACGGCTGCCTATCTCTTCCTGATTCAAGTCATCACGGGCCTTCTGCTTACCTTTTATTACGTCCCCGAACCAGGTCATGCCTATGACAGTGTCTATCGCATTACCTACGAAATTCCCTTTGGCTGGGTCATTCGCAGCATTCACAAGTGGTCGTCCCATCTCTTTATCATCGCGGTGATTCTTCACGTCTTTCGCGTTTTTTTTACAGGCGCGTATCGCAAGCCCCGAGAACTCAATTGGATGATCGGCTGCGGTATTTTATTCTGCGTGCTGACATTTGGATTTACGGGATATTCCCTCATTTACGAACAGCTCTCATACTGGGGGGCAACTGTTGCGGCCAATCTCACTCAAAATGTTCCTCTTATTGGAGAATATCTCGCCCGTTTCATGCGTGGCGGTGACACGGTCGAGGAAAATACCCTCACGCGTTTCTTCATTTTTCACATCGCACTTTTGCCCCTCGCCATCACGATCCTGTTAACCATCCACATCACGCTCATTCGCTTACTTGGCGTCACCGAACTTCGTTTTGAGGATGATCGAGAACATTCCACCAGCCATGTTCCCTTTTTCCCAAACCATTTTCTGCGCGAAACGATTATTGCTTCTTGCATCGCGTTGGTGATCACTTTTTTAGTCGTCTTTTTCCCAGCTGGTCTCGGCCTCCCCGCAGATCCTTTTGTCACACCTGCACACATCAAACCTGAATGGTATTTTTACTTTACCTTTCGCTGGTTGAAAATCTCTTCGCTTACCGTTGGAGTGCTCGGAACAGGCGCTGCAGCCGCACTCCTCGTCTTTTGGCCATTCATCGACCGAAAGATCGAGAAGCACTTCCCAGGGAAAGACATCTCGATTTGGCTAGGCATCATTGCCATTGCAACGCTTTTGGTCTTCACGGTTTGGGAGGCACTCGTCTGATGATGCCACTTCACACGATACGTCGAATCATCCTCGTGCTCGCATTCTTATTCATCAGCTCTCTGCTCTTTATTGCTTTGCGCGAAATGTTTGTCTGATGAGTATCATGCGAAAGCCTATCGACAATTTTTGATCAAAAAAATAGAGGGATGACCTGATCCTCAAAACCTCAAAGGAGAAAACGTATGAAAAAAGAAATGCTCGCAATCGCTCTCGCTGTAACCTTCGGTGTCATCGCCACCGGACATGCTGCTGACGGCAAGGCCACCTTCGAAGCCAAATGCAAAGCCTGCCATGGCGTTGACGGCAAAGGAACGATTCCTGCGGCAAAAGCAGCCGATATCAAAAAAGACTGCGTCAAGACCACGACCGACGGCAAAGGCAAAATGCCTTCTTACAAAGGCAAGCTGACGGACGAAGAGATCAAGGCCGTTTGCGACCATGCTGCAACACTGTAACTGAGATCTTCAACGTAAAAAAAGGCGGCTCATCAGAACCGCCTTTTTTTATTTCTCCATCCACAGTGACCAAGATCATTCTTTAACGTCTCGACTTTTAACCATAAAAAAAATAAACAGCTCCCGACGCCAAACATCATCCACAACCATTTCCCAAGGAGGGGTGTATGAAAAGAACCACCGCATTCGCAGTAGCTGTATCAATCACTGTACTCGGGGTTAGCTCACTTGGCCACACAGCAGAATGCAAGGCCGTTTATGACGCCAAATGTAAATCCTGCCATGGCGCTGATGGCAAAGGAACCATCCCAACTGCCAAAACTTCAAATCTCAAGAAAGATTGCATCAAGAGCACCACGGATGGAAAAGGAAAAATGCCTGCTTACAAG
>JACQOX010000082.1 GCA_016202335.1 Deltaproteobacteria bacterium | reverse complement strand
TCTTAAGGTAAGAGGGGGTAAGGGGGGAGTTGTGATCACAACCCCTCCCACCTCCCCTTAATCTTAAGGGGAGGCGATTGAAAAAAGATAGCGTTCATTCGGGGGAGCCATGCGGAAAAAATTCTTGTGGGCAGTATTCATTTCCAGTCTCGTGGGCATGGGGATTTCACTCCTTGCCACGTCACAATATCTGCGCATTCAACGCGAAGGCCTTGAAGAAAAAAGCTTCTGCGTCGTGAATCAACTCATCAATTGCGATATCGTGAACGCCAGTTCCTATGCGACGATGCTTGGTGTGCCGATGGGTTGGTGGGGTTTTCTGTTTTATTTCACCATCGCCATTTTTTCCCTGTATACGGCGCTTTCTCAGCAGGAAAGAAAAGGGAGTGCATGGGCGATTTGGTTGTTGTCAGCGGTCAGTGTGCTTTTTTCGCTGCGTATGGCCTATGTGCTGTTTGCCACGCTCGGCGTGGTCTGCATCGAATGCGTGGCCATGTATGCCTTGAACATCCTTATTTTTCTTCTGCTCATCGGCGCGCTGCGACTGGGAATACGCGGCATGCTCTCGACCTTGATCGACGTATTCAAAAAACAGCGGTTCTTGCTGCAGCCGATGAGTGTGATGCTGGCAATCTTTGCCGTCGGCGGTCTGCTCTTTCGAAGCAGCACAGAAGCAAAGCTTCGAGACTCCCATTCGCGTGTCAAAGCAACTCTCGAAGAGAAGATGCGGGCGCATTACATGGGGTCACTGTACGATATCGCCCTGAATCCTGACTGGCCGGTGTGGGGAAATCCAAAAGCCAAGGTCACCATCGTTGAATTTTCTGATTTTGAATGTCCGTACTGCCGTGTCGCAGCGTTTAACATCAAACCCTTTCTCCAAGAATTTCGCGGCGACGTTCAATTCCGTTTTGTGAATTATCCGCTCGATCAAGCATGCAATGCTGACATTCATCATCAACTGCATAAGCACTCCTGTGATGCTGCTCGCGCCGGGCTCTGTGCCGACAAGATGGGAAAGTTTTGGGCGTATCATGACGACATTTTTCACCATCAAAAAGATTTGAGCAGCGAAACCTTCTTGGGCCTCGCCGAAGCGCAGGGGTTCAATAAAGAAGAGTTTGCGAGCTGCCTGGCGGATCCCCAAACCGAAGAGCGGCTCCAGCGCGACTTGGCGGCTGCAAAAAAACTCTTTATCCAAGGAACCCCAACCGTGTTTGTCAACGGACGCCAGCTTCGCTATTGGTCTGACGGCGAATTCCTTCGTGCCGTTATTCGTGAAGAGCTGAAACGCACCAAAAAATAGGGAATAGGGTAGGGGACGTTCCTCGATCACTTAACCAATTGATATTACTTATCTTTTTTCTCCATTATGGGGAAGGCGACGCCAGTGTTTTTTCCGTAAGCATTTCAAAAGGTTCCACGTCGAGAAACGTCCCCCAAAAAATAGACATTTTACGCAACTTCCTTGGCGTTCTGCCGATACAAGGGCTGAAACCTTCATAAGGAGAAAATATGAATCGCTTTAATATGCCAATCTCGGGGCCTTTTCCTACTTCGTTTTCCAGTCCCGCGACGCTTTCCCCTCTTCAGCTTACCGCTGAACAATCGATTTTGGCGCGATCGACGCTCGTGACGGCGGGTGTGCTGGCCGATCCAATGGCGGCCGTGGGACGTCCATATCAACTGGCAGCGCAATATTTAAGAACTGCTTCTCCTCAGAATTTTTCTGAAACTTTGAGCAGACGAGAAGGTGTTCATCCACGATATGCGTTGGAGGCTTTTTATAATACCTACGTCCAACCGAAAGGAGTTGCTTACGCCCTTCAACCGTCGAGCGAGATTGCTGCGGCATATGAAGGGGCTCGTAGCCAGGATTGGTCGGAAGAGTCTGCGAAGATGTTTATGCAAGCTGTCGCGGCCGATATCAGTGGAGATGCGTTAGATTTTATCATCCGCATGGGAACTCAGGGAGTCGGCGCCAGCAACTGGGTGTTCTTCGGCCGTTTCTTCCATGGCGGTGCGGTGACGAGCGAAATGAAAGATCATCCTCTGTATGCCGACCTTTGCCAGATGTCGCCGGCTGGTCGGGCGCTGCTTGTACGCATCGGTCTCTTTGAACCGGTGAGCTCCACGCGGCAGCTTCAAACATGGGCGAGCCAGATTCGGCAAATGGAAGTTGCTCTTAAAAACGCAAAGCCAAGAAAAACGCCTGGGACTCCTTTGAATTTTTCACTGCGCCGTATGCTGTTTGGCCACAATATGAATGACGTTGCAGCCATGATTGTGGAGGGCGATGATTGGGATGCATTCCAGGTTCTTCTCAATGAACCTATTGCACCGACGGCGCTTCGGCATGTGTTCTCCGCGCAAATTATGCTTGCGCGAGAGGATCTTGGAAGAGCTGGTTCAGCTTTTTCTGATGCTGGTGACGAGGTGAATGCTCTTCGGGCGAGAATAATGGCAGATGAGCGATACATTCAAAATGCTGAAAAAGACTATCTAGCTCTGGTTGCGGTAACATATTTGCGCGATGCCCCGAGTTATTACAGGGTCGACGCTAAACAGGCTTTTGCACGTGCTATGAACGGTGAGAACCCAACCGAAAACTTTCGCCGGGCTGCGGTTGGATATCGGAAGGCTGGAAATTTTACCAACGCTGTGGACGCGTGGGAGTTTTATTTACAAACAAAGCCAAAACCACATTACGACGATGCCGAACTCACGCTCTGGGTTGCAGAAGCCTTGTGGCAGAGCGAGCAAGAAAGCGATGCCTTTCAATTGCTACGAGGCGAAGCAAAGCGTCTGAAGAGCCGTGAATTACTGAACACTGCATGGAAATGGATTCCCCGTTTGATCGTTGTAGGCGGAGAAGATCTTCGATATTGGGCTGAAGGTCGTCTCTGGGAGCTTGAAGCGGAGTTGACGGATAGTGGCCAGGAAAAAAGCCAATATCTTGAGTGGGCCGGCGATGCGATGATGCTGGATTCGGATACGAGTTTTCGTGAAGTTTTCGAAGTTTACGTCCGTGCGGCTCGTGAAGTCTATGATGATCGTGAAGTTTACGGAGTTTACGACGTCCGTGTGGATTCTGTAGTCTATGATGATAGGCTATCAGAACAAGAAAGAATACGTAGGTTGCTGGTGAAGGCGAAGCAAGCTCGGGACATGCGGTACGAAGGGGGGTGACTCTTTGAGTCGTCTGGAAGTAGCCCTGAGTACTGGAGCCATTGACCAAGCCTTGGCAGCGCTTGATGAGTTGGAGGCTTCGAATGCGCAGCCAGTGAGTCAGGGGTGGAGTCCGGACGAGGATTAAGACACCGCCTTTGTCCGCACGACGCCAAATTGCTTCTCGAGCAGCTCATAGCGATTGATGACGCTGCGCACGTACTCGCGCTTTTCGGTGTAATTGCCGAAGAAGAAGCTCCGCTTAAATCCATAGATGATCAGATTGCGCAGGTTGTTGGGCGTGATGTGAAAATGCTCGACGGCTTTCACGAGTTCTTCGGTGACCGTGGTGTGCGACACCAGTCGATTGTCCGTGCAGATCGTGGTCGATAATTTTTCTTCGAGCATCTTCTTAAACGCGTGATCCTCAAGTTTTTGCAGCGATGGGATGGTCTGCATGTTGGATGTGAGGCAGACTTCAATCGTGATGCGGCGGTCGGCGATGTATTCCGAAAGCCGGTGCACGTAGCGTTCGCGCTCATTTGCGGTCGGAAGATCTACGAGTGAAATATCAAAGAGATTCGTGCCGTGGCCGATGCGGTC
>JACQOX010000078.1 GCA_016202335.1 Deltaproteobacteria bacterium | reverse complement strand
GGTTGCAACACCGCCCAAAGCTCACGAGCATATTGCTGATCCCCCCCACGCGCACCGGATCGCGCGACTTGCCGAATTTTTTTACGAACTTGCCGATGACACCCGTAACGTTGTCGGCGATCCCCTTCTTCTCTGTATTTTTTTCTTCAGGTGCCACTAAATGCACGATCTGCACGGGCGAGATTTTTCCGTAACCGATCGGCACCAGCAGCGCTTCAGCACTTTCATACGAAGCTTCTTTGGCAAAATTTTTCACCGCAGGATCATCCAGGACACGTGACAGCGAAAGACCAGCGCGGCCAGCTGCTTTCTCCAGAAGTTCGCGGCCGATGGCCGCACTCTGTTCATGTTCATCGATGCGCAGATATTGGCGGATCTTGGCCTTTGCGCGACTGGTCCGCACCATCTGCAACCAGTCTTTATTGGGACGCTTATTTTTCTGGGTGATGATTTCAATGGTATCACCACTGCGCAGCAGATAGCGCAGCGGCACGATCTTGCCATTGACGCGGGCTCCAACGCAGGAGTTTCCCACGTCGGTGTGAACGCTATAGGCAAAATCCAGCGGCGTCGACCCGCGTGGATATTCGCGGAGCTCTCCCTTGGGCGTAAACACATAAACGTCTTCGCTGAAGAGATCGAGTTTGACCGTATCCAGAAATTCCGTGGGATCCGAAAGCTCCCGCTGCCAATCGAGCAATCGGCGAATCCACTTGAACTTCATTTCGTCTTTATCATCCACCAGACGGCCTTCTTTATATTTCCAGTGTGCAGCGATCCCATGCTCGCAGATGTCGTGCATCTCGCGGGTCCGAATTTGGAATTCCATGCGTTCGCCATGATGACCAACAACGGTCGTGTGCAGCGATTGATAATGGTTGGCCTTGGGCATGGCGATGTAATCTTTGAATCGGCCCGGGATGGGATGCCACATCGAATGAATAACACCGAGGGTTTCGTAACACTGCGGCACGCTGTCGACGATCACCCGAAACGCGATGATGTCGTGGACTTCTTCGAGCGGAATGCCCTGCTTCACCATCTTGCGATGGATGCTGTAATAGTGCTTCATGCGGCCGGAAATGTCGGCCTTGATCTGATGTTCGTTTAACTTCTCTCCCACAATTTTTTGGACTTCCTTGACCTGTTTGTCGCGTTCGCCTTTTCCACGGCTCATCCGTTCGTCGATCACCCGAAAAACTTCTGGTTTCAGAAAGCGGAGACAGTGATCCTCGAGTTCAACTTTGATCTGCTGGAGTCCCAAACGGTTGGCAATGGGCGCGTAGATGTCGAGCGTCTCCTGAGCGATGGCCACTTGGCGGTCTTCCGCCAGGTGCTGCAGGGTGCGCATGTTGTGAAGTCGATCCGCAACCTTGATGAGGATGACGCGAATATCCTGCGCCATGGCCATGATCATCTTACGAAAGTTTTCAGCCTGTTTTTCTTCACTGGTGGAAAAGCGGATTTTTGAAAGTTTGGTGACTCCATCCACCAGCGATTTTACTTCTGCTCCGAAGTGGCGTTCGATTTCTTCGAGCGTCGCCACCGTATCTTCCACCGTGTCGTGCAAAAGCGACGCGACGATGGAAGGAACGTCCAACCGCATCTCGGTCAGAATGCCTGCCACTTCGAGCGGATGGACGAGATAAGGTTCCCCTGATCGACGTGTCTGGCCTTGATGGGACTTGGCCGCAAACACGTACGCCTTCCGAATCGCGTCTAAATCAGCGTCGGGGATGTAGCTGGAAACGGCGTCTAAAATGTCGTGCACTCGAATCATAAATTTGAAGTCATCTCTTTCATCATAATCTGGTGAAGCTCGGAAACCGCATGCTCCAGTTCGTCATTGACCACGCGATAGTCATAGCGGTCTGCGTATTTCAACTCATTGGCGGCCTCTGCCATGCGCAGTGCCACCTGCCGTTCATCGTCGGTCCGGCGACTTCTCAGACGATTTTCAAGAACTTTCAAATCCGGAGGCAAAAGAAAAATCGTCACCGCATCGGGAAACGCTTTTTTGACTTCCATTCCCCCCTGGACGTCGATGTCCATGATGACACTTTGGCTCTGCTGCAAGGCTTCAACGATCGGAGTGCGCGGGGTGCCGTAAAAGGCATGGTGCACCTGGGCCCATTCCAAGAAATACCCGTCGTTGATGCGCCGCTGAAATTCTTCCGTTGAAATGAATTCGTACTGAAGCCCATCGATTTCCCCGGGACGAGGCGACCTGGTGGTGCAGGAAACCGAATGGAGCAGCCCTGGCTCACGTTCACAGAGCCGACACACAATGGTCGATTTCCCGGTCCCGGAAGGGGCTGAAATCACAAAAAGACGAGCTTTTGTCATATGTTATTCAATATTCTGCACCTGCTCACGCAGCCGTTCAAGCTCTGTTTTACAGTCGACCACAAGCTGCGAGATTTTGGCGTCACCCGCTTTGGAGCCGATCGTATTGATCTCACGGTTCATCTCTTGAAGCAAAAAATCCAATTTTCTTCCCAGGCCACCGGAAGAGGACAACAGTTTGTCATATTGGTGAGCATGGCTCTGCAAGCGCGTCAACTCTTCGGCGATGTCTTGACGACCGCCTAAAAATGCCGCTTCGGCTTGAATTTTTTCTTCATCGAGATGAGTGCTCTCCTTGGTCATTCTTCGCCGAAGGCGTTCAACGTGTTGGTCCACGGATTTGGCGGCAATGAATTGGATCCGGGCGATCAATTTGAAGAGGAGCTTCAGGCGCTTTCGCTGATCGCGTTCAATGAACCGACCCTCTGCGGTTCGCATCTTGTCGACATGCGCGGCCGCGACGGTGAGAAGACGTTCGATACTCCGCCAGAATCGTTCATAGTCACCGTCTCTTTCGATGACCGTGATAAACCGTTCGATGTCCACGTACTGCAAAAAATCATTCGGCCCATTGTCGCCCAAGGATTTACGAAGTTTTCGAAACGATTCCCGATACCCCTTGGCCAATTCTTCATTGACGATAAACTCTGCCTGACCAAAGAGCGACGATTTTTCTTTCATGTAGACTTCAATCTTGCCACGGTGAAATCTTTCCTGAAGCCACTTGCGCATGTGACCTTCAATCGATCCCATTTTCGGCGGCAGTTTGAGGACCACTTCGCAGAACCGATGGTTGATGGATTTCACTTCAACGAATAATCGCCCTCTGCCCACGCTGCCTTCAGCGATACCGTAACCTGTCATGGACTGCATAGTGGTTCTCCTCATCCTTCGAATACCATTTTTGTTTCACCGAGTTCAATCACATCGCCCTTGCGCAAAAGCTTAGACTCGATTTCCTCGCCATTGACATAGGTCCCATTTTTACTCACCAGGTCTAGAATCCCGACCGTCCCATGGTCGTCGGAAAACAGCATCGCATGTAATTTGGAGAGGTGGGTATCGGAAATCTTGATGTCCGGGAGACGGCGAAACGTTCCCAGATCTGATGCGTTTTTCTTGTGACGGGCGATGCGGCCCGTGGTTCCACGTTCAAATTGTTTTTTGATATAGGCGTTAATGAGCGATTTCATGCGGTCATCAAGCGCAATGGCCAGATCAACGGCAACGGCAACGGTTTTCTCGTCATCCATCATCTCCGCACGACCAAGGGCCACACAGGTCGCACATTCAATCTCAATGAGAGAAGGCGAATGCTGCCCGGAAAGAATCTTGAGCGTTGGGCGCGGAGCGTCTTGGCGCGACGTCTTGCTTTTTGATTTTTTAGGGGCTTCGGTCTGGTCGATGACGAGCAAAGGAATTCCATCTCGAATCTGAAACTTCATGCGACATGGTTCGCACCCGACCGCACGGCTCTGGTCGGTGAAGCAAAGCTTTCCAAGGCAGCGGGGACACGCGAGAAGTTCTAGCCATTGATCGTCAAATGCCATCGGTCATTTTTTCGCATTATACCGTTTGACCACCTCGTCCGTAAGGTCCGTGCCACCCGCGCCGTACAGTACAATGTCCTTCGGCAGGACCACAGCGTAACCACCATTTTTAGCGATGTCGGCCACAACGATCTTGAGTTTTTCGGCGATGGGTTTGGTGAGCTCACCTTCTTTGGAAGCAAACTCTTTTTCGAAATCCTGACTCAGCTTCTGCAATTCCACAAAACTTTTCTGCAGATTTCCTTCTTTTTCACGGCGGGCTTCGTCGGAAAGAATCGGACGTTGTTTGTCGTAAGCCTCTTTTTGAGCCTTGAGTTCCTTTTGTTTGATTTCAAGCTTCTGTTGCTTGGCTTTGCCGTCGGCTTCAAGATTGGCCTTGGCCTGTTTGCCTTCTTCGACTTCATTGAGCGCACGGTTCAAATCAACGTACCCGATTTTTAAACCCTTGGCATCTTGAGCAAACCCTGTTGAAGCGATTGCCCCTTGGGCGATGAGACCGATCACAAGCACTCCCAATAAAGATTTCTTCATTTTTTCTCCTCACAATGGAATGTATAAAAAGCTTTAGTTTTCATATCAATTTCTGGGAACACTTCAAGTCTTAAAAGAAATTACCGATGGAGAAGTTGAAAACCACGCCATCTTCACCCGCCTTCGGATCCAGCGGAATCCCCCATTCGAAGCGTACGGGTCCCATGGGAG
>JACQOX010000077.1 GCA_016202335.1 Deltaproteobacteria bacterium | reverse complement strand
TGGAAGACGATCTGCTGCGGATCTTCGGCGGAGAACGGATCTCGGGCATCATGGAGCGCATGGGGATGCGCGAAGATGAAGAAATCCAGCATCCGCTCTTGTCCCGTGCCATTGCCAACGCCCAGCGCAAGGTCGAGGCGCACAACTTCCAGATCCGTAAAAATCTCTTGGAATTCGATGATGTCATGAATCAGCAGCGGGCCACGGTGTATAGCCGCCGCCGCGAAATCCTGGCCGGCGAAAATAATCGTGAACTCGTGCTCGACATGATCGACCAGTGCGTCACGGAGATCGTCGAAGAAAATATTCCGGTAAGTGGCAACGATCCATTTGATCCAGCCTCGATCGAAGAACCGATTCGCCAGCGTTTCAATCTTCCTTTTTCTTTCGGAGAACTTCCCGCAGGCATCAAAGGGCAGGAGGCCATAGGCCAAATCCTTTTTGAACGCGTGGTGAAATATTACGAAGAACGGGAAGCGCAGAACGATCCGGAGATCATGAATAAGATCGCTCGAATCCTCATGCTGCAGACACTCGATCAGCTGTGGAAAGACCATCTGCTGCAGATGGATCATCTGAAAGAGGGCATTGGGCTCCGTGGCTACGCCCAAAAAGATCCGCTGCTGGAATATAAAAAAGAAGGCTTTCTCATGTTTCGCAACATGATGGCCAGTTTTACCATCGACGTCGTCGAGAAACTCTTCCGCGTTCAGGTGACAAGTTCCGAAAGTGTTGCGCGTGCCGAGCGCATTGCAAAACGAATGCCCGCCGTAGAAGTTCACCCATCGGCAGGTGCTTTTGCGTCTGAGGAACAAGCGCGTCCCAGGGCCAAGTCTGCAACTCAACCATTACCCTTGGAATTTTCCGGTGTCGGACGCAATGATCCCTGTCCGTGTGGGAGTGGAAAAAAATATAAAAAGTGTCATGGTGCATGAATCCGGGATTGAGGTTCTCAAAGGACAGGTGTAGAATTTATCCGCTGTTATCCGAAAAAAGGGGGAGATATGAAAAAAACAGTTTTTCTTTTGGCCTTGTCGATCGCCATTGCAGGATGTGGCGGTTCATCAGGCGGTGGTTCGAGTTCAACTGTGAACGCCACGTCGGTCTCAAGCATTCCGAATATGGACCTTTCGGGATATGACAAATCCGCATCGACCACGAATTCCATCTCCGTTCCAACAACAAAGGGTGCGGCAGGACACATCGGCAGCAAATCGCGCGCCTTTTGCGAGGCCAATATCCAGAAAAATGAAGCTATTCGCATGAGTAAGCAGATTCAACTGGATAAATGTTATGCCTTGGCCATGGAAAAAGGGGGGCTGTATAGCCTTGAAGTCGGGAAACGGACCCTCGTCAAAATTGTCATGCCTGATAATTTTGAGGAATTTGAAGGTGAAGGTGAAAGAGGCGGCGGCGGTGAGGGTGGAAGAAGGGGTCAGCAGAGTCTGACCGTCTCCAACGACGTTTCTAAGGAAGGTGGCAGAGCAAAACCTGGTGAAGAAGAGCATGAAAAAAGGGATTGCCAAAACGAGAAGGGTGCTCTTGGCAAGGTCATGCTCATGAACATTTACCCCCGAACAGAAACCGAGCTTCAGATCAGGATGTGTCAGGGGACAGCGGGCAGTGAAGCTCTTATCAATGAAACGACCTTTTCGATCTCAGGCGACGTGGGAACCGTGGAGGCCATTCACAAGGGGTCATTCTGTGGCCAGACTGAAGGCGGAAAATTCTCTCTCCGCATTTCCGGCATTAAATCAATCACCGACGGCGTTGTAGATCTTGCGTCCAGCGGAAAGGTCGAAGCCACCGGCTTTATGGACAGTTCGTTCGGCGGTGGGTACAACTCTTTTACCTATGAAGCATTGCCCGATCTCAATCGGGTTTGCGGTGCCTTCAAAGCAAAATTCAAAGACGATCGCGGAAGTAACAGCTTTACGAATTCAATGTGTTCAGAGTTTGGTGGTTCGAGTAATACCGGAACCGCCAAGTTCACCTTTACTGGATCTTTCCCGGCGATGACGGCCTGTGAGATTTGTTCCCGAGGGGGCTTAAGTCAATTTGCCGAAGGTTGTTACCAGCAGATGACGCAAGATGTTGGTGAGCTTGTGAACGCCGCTAATTGCAGTACCAAATTCATCTGCCCAGATGTCGATGAATCGACCCATGAATTCAGGGGGCAAAAACTTGCTACCAATGGCCTGTGCGATCAGAGCAATGGTGGTACAGAATCGTTTGTCATTGCTACGAGCGATAGCAATCCGATTGGGACGGTCATTCCCAAGAAGCAATCGGCGTATTTCAGCACGGTAGATGCCATGGACCTTATCCCGGTACGGGCCCAGCTGGACAACATCTCCGTGGATTTCACCTCGTCCTCGGAAGAGGCCTGTAGTGGGACTCCTGATGTCACCATCAATCCCAAAGAATTTGAATCGATGGGCAAGGCTGCAAGTCTGGCCGGCAAGGCGCTCAATCTGGAGGCACTGCAAAGTGCCATTGCCACCTGTCAAGCCCTGGATGAAGAACTCCGTCAACATCAAGGCATGGGAGGCTATGATTGCCACCGTGAAGATGCTGAGGAAGAGCTCAGTCATGAGGCTGGTGCAGATTCAGGCCCGAGCGATGACGCCAAAGCATTCATCCCGGGGCCATGTCTCGGTCCTCCGGTGCTCACGCCGGATGAATGCGAACAGACTTGTCGCGACAATCCGGAGTGCCGACCGACCAATGGTGGTGATTTTGACATGCCCAAGGCCTGTAAGGATGCTGGTCAGACGCCAGAGACATGCCCTGATTATTGCCACAATAATCGATGCTGATAAAAGGATCCTAGACTTTTTAAAAAACCGGTGACCTCGTTGTCGCCGGTTTTTTTGTGATCGCAACTTTGGCCTCTTCAAACGACGATAATATATAATGATGTATTGAGCAGGGCTATGCCCTGTGCTAAAAAATACAAACTATGGCCACCCAACCCGCACCGCGAGGCAAGGCTCGTTTCTCACTCTCCCTCTTTAATTTGAACGATCTGATCGTCAAATACAGTGACGTCATTATCGCCGTGTTGGTC
>JACQOX010000075.1 GCA_016202335.1 Deltaproteobacteria bacterium | reverse complement strand
GTCCACTGCGGCTACGAACCAACTGCGGTCGACGACACCTTTAATTCGGTCGGTGGACTCATTCGCACCATTCGCGCCATGACATCATAATAGGAGGTTCGAGATGAAATTTTTTCGCGACAGTCACCCTAAAGGTCTTTACGTCCTGTTCATGACCGAAATGTGGGAACGCTTCAGCTTTTACGGCATGCGCGCCCTGCTCGTCCTCTACATGACCAAACAGCTCATTTACAGCGACTCCAAGGCCTATGGAGTCTATGGCGCCTATACCGCCATGGTCTACGCATTGCCGATTTTGGGTGGTCTGTTGGCCGATCGATTGCTGGGCTATCGCCGTGCAATCACGCTGGGAGCCATTTTGCTGGCCATCGGTCATTTTCTCATGGCCTTTCCTTCGCAGATGTTTTTCTACATCGCCCTGGCTCTCATCTGTTGCGGCGTCGGTTTCTTGAAACCCAACATTTCCAGCATCGTTGGAAAACTCTATCCCCAAGGCGATCCGCGACGAGACTCAGGTTTTACGATCTTCTACATGGGCATCAACGTTGGCGCATTTCTCTCACCACTCGCCTGCGGTATTATTGGTGAAAACTATGGTTGGCACTATGGTTTTGCATTGGCCGGCATCGGCATGTTGTTGGGGCTCATCGTCTTCCTCCGCGGTCAAAAACACTTACAGGGTATTGGCGAACCCCCGGCGCCAGAAAAAATCACGGCACCCTTCTTGGGAAAACTCACCCGCGTTCACACTTTATACGCAGCATGCGTCATCGCCGTTCCGATCTTGGCCATCGCCTTGGTGTACAATCAGATCATCTCCGCATCACTGTACGTCACGACGATCGCCACCGTACTCTTCTTGATCTACGTCGCTGTCACCACGGAAAAGGTCGGTCGGGAACGACTTCTTTCCGTCATCATCTTGATGATTTTTCACACCATGTTCTGGGCCTTCTTTGAACAGGCAGGGAGCTCGTTGACGCTGTTTGCTGATCGCAATGTCGGCGATTTCTTTGGCTGGCGCGTTCCAGCATCTGTCACGCAATCAATCAACCCGCTCTTTATTATCTTCTTGTCGCCGTTTTTTGCGCAGATGTGGATTGACTTGAGTCGACGCAGAAAACAACCATCGATTCCCACCAAATTTGTCTTGGGCATCGCTCAGGTGGGTCTTGGCTTCGGCGCCCTCGTCATCGGCGCAGCATTTGCGAAAGACACCGGCATGACCGCCTTTATCTGGCTGGTGCTGGCCTACCTGCTTCACACCACCGGCGAAATCTGTATTTCACCCGTCGGCCTTTCAGCGGTGACCAAGCTCGCACCGGTCCATGCCGTAGGCACCGTGATGGGTGCTTGGTTCCTCAGCATCTCCTTTGGTCAACACGTGGCTGCATTGTTTGCGAAACTCACGCAGGTCAGCGGAGAAATCGAAGGCATGGAGACCGTCAGTGCCGTTCAATCCCTGCCGATCTACACGCACGTGTTTGAAACCATCACGTGGTTGGCATTAGCGATCGCAGCCTTCCTCTTTATCATTCGGCCATTTTTGAAGAAGTTAATGCACGGAGTGGAATAACAAAAATTAGATAAACGCGCCGACGAAGGGCAGAGATCGAAACTGCCCTTCGTAATCCAGGCCATATCCCACGACAAAGCGATTGGGGACTTCGAAGGCAATGTAGTCGACGAGGCTGCGACCATTGCGGCCCGTTTCTTTAAAAAGAAGGCTTGCCACGCGCAGGCTGCTCGGTTGCTTGGCTTTCAGGTGCGAAAGCAAGTGGCGCAGGGTATTCCCGGTATCGACGATATCTTCCACCAATAACACATCTTTGCCGTGAATCGGTTGGGTCATGTCAAATTCCATGCGCACATCGCCGGTGCTGTGCTCCCCTTCATAGCTGGAAACACGCAGGAAATCGCAGGTCAGCGGCAAAGAGATGCAGCGAACAAGATCCGCCATAAAAAGAAACGAACCTTTTAAAACACCGACCACCACCAGCTCTTTGCCGTGATAATCTTTTTCAATGTCTTTTGCGAGCGCCTGAAGTCGAGAGGTAATGTCATCGCGGGAAAACAGGACTTCGACATCGCGGCCATGAAAAGAGTGGACGCTTCCGGTTTTGATGTTCACTTAAGCTCCTTGGATGAGTTCATGATACAAAGCATCGGCGGCTGATCGCATATCCTTCGCATTATAGAGCGACCGCCCGATAATGGCGTGAAACTTAGCGCCTGCAGCCTTGGCAGCTTGAGCGATATCGCCCCCTTGAGCGCCAAGCCCTGGCGAATAAAACGAGTGATCGATGCCTTCAAGCGCCAGCATGTCGCGAATTTTTACCGTTTCCTGCGGTTTTGTTCCGGGCACGACGTAATCTGAAACGCCGAGCTTTGCGGCGGTACGGTACATTTCCATAATCGCTTCGTCGGCAATCCAACCACCGTCCGAACGGGCATAGGATTTGTGGGTCATGAGACCACCGACGATCACCCCCAATTCTTCTTCGCGAGCTGCTGTGATCCAGGCTTTCTCGGTTTCAGGACCGGCTTGCGGAAAGAAAATCACCACATCGATGCCAGCGTCTTTGCACACTTTGCAAAACTTTTTCCCCGTATCGGGAATATCCGTCGCGGCTTTTTGGTGATCATAGATGAGAGGTTTGTCGGTATATTTTCGTGCAATTTCCACCGCACGCGGCAGACCAATGCTGAGGCCTAACATAAAGCCGATTTTATAGGCACCGATGCCAGGATGGTTTCCGGTCTCTTTGAGAAGTTTTTCATACTGCTCCACATCGAGATCACATGCAGGGATAAGGCTTCTGGTTTGATTCATGATCATCGTAAACTCGCTCCAATCTCGGCTTCAACGCTTTGAATAAGGGCCTCAGGTGGTTTGATAAATTGCACGGCCTCGCGCAAAAAGTCTTTGGCTTCGCTCATCGCCAAATAGGGAATTCCTTTTTCTGCCAAGGCTTCGGTGACAGTTTTTCCATCGGCCCGCTGCTCGCCGCGATTGGTGACCCCAATGGCTGCAATCACGTTGACCTTTGCCTCTGCCAGGAACGCCAATGTTTCCAAGAGAGATCCGCCCGTCGTCGTCACATCTTCAAGCACCACAACCCGACCGCGTGGGGCTCCCACAAAAAAACGATCGGCCGGATCACCGTGTTCCTTGGGCTTTGCCCGTCCCATGGGGAAGGCATGGCTACCTGCTGCAAACGTCGATTGATCCTTGGCCCATTTGTAGGTGGCGATGAGTCCCAGTTTGGTGGCACCTTCAGGAACACCGTAAAAGACATCCGGATCGAGGTGCTTTGTTTTGACGAATGCCAAGACGAAGTCCGCCAGTCGATCCAATAAATACACATCGCCGGCGACTTTGCGCCAATTCACGTACCATGAGGATTGGCGACCGGATTTCAGCGTGATGGGCTTTTCAAAAAAACCTACGACTTTATTTTCGAGCAAGAATTGATGAAATGAGTTCTGCTGAAATTCCATGAAATTCACTCCATGAGTTCAAACATCACGTCTGTTGGGTAACGAACTTTTTTGAGTTTCATGAAAGCATCATCAGCGGCCCTGGTTCCCAACGCACACGCCACCACGCTGGCATAACCCTTGGAAGAAAGATTTAAAATCTCATCGACCCTCTGAGGAATGAATCCTTCCATGGGACAGGCATCGATCCGACAAAGCGCTGTGGATTCCAGCAGAAAGCCAAGCGCAATGTAGGCCTGGCGAGCCGCCCACTGGCGAAGCTCCTCGGATGTTTTGCCCTTGATGAAGCCTTTCATCATACTTCCAAATTCAGTGAGTTCTGAAACCTTCACCTCTCGTGTCTTCGCAGTGAACTCAAGGTAACGATCAATGTACGAGCTATCAATTGTCGTGGGAACTGCGATCACCACAAAATGTGATGCATCAACGACTTTGGGTTGGTTGTAAGAAACCGGCAGAAGTTTTTGACGCAATTCAGGATTGGTGACGACAAACGCCTTCCACGGCTGAAGGCCGTACGACGTGGGCGCCATGCGCATGGTCTCAAGCAGAAAGGCAACGTCGTCTTGCGACAGAGTTTTGGTGGGGTCGAATTTTTTCGTGGCATAGCGCCATGAAAGCGCTTCCAGAATCTCGTAAGATGTTGTCATAGCTCCTCCTTGATTCGGGCGTATCTCCCCCATTGCTGTTTGAGAAGCCTAATTTTGTGCCCGGAGCCGGACTCGAACCGGCACGGGGATTTCTCCCCTCAGGATTTTAAGTCCTGTATGTCTACCAATTCCATCATCCGGGCGCGTCATTTGAAAAAAACGAGAGATTTTCCTTAAGGTAATTGCGCGTTCCCATCAAAGGGGGATTTATTTTTTATTTGTAACCGTCGAACGTTCCGCAAGCCAGCTCCCATGTAACGCCCATGTGAAGCCAAGCCTGCCAAAAGTGAACTCACGGAAATCAGGTTCAAGCGAAACCGTTGCTGAAGTAATACGCCACTGATCATTCAGTTCCCCCCAGCGTGAAAGTCCTGCAATTTTACCGAGGGTAAATGATCCAATTTTCAGACCTGGTTGATAAAGGGTAAAATGATCATCTTTTGAAATAACGACAAACTCAGATCCATCTGGCCTTTTAAAATGAATTTCCCACTGCTGATCAACAAGTTCTTTGGCGGTCCCGCACATCCCCCTGCTGAAGTTTCCCGTGTAAATAACTTCATCACTTAATCCATCTTTATTCAGGTCAACGTAATAGGTACGTTGATTGACACCGGCAAGGGGCCCATTTCCAAGCACTCCAGAATCGCAAATTCCACCACTGATCATTTCACCCTCCGAAAAAATTTGAGGCGGCGACCGGAGTCGAACCGGTGTATAGCGGTTTTGCAGACCGCTGCATTACCCCTTTGCTACGCCGCCAATCTTAAGGCGGCCTGTTGAAAATGGCCATCTGCTTTGTTGCCCCTTCCTCGAAAGATCCTCACGTACCATCAAAAGTACGCTGCGGTCTTTTTCGTCGGGGCGCCTCGCATCTGGCTCATTTTGAACAGGCCGAACCAAGTGAAGAACCTCAAATCATAGGCTCAAGCAGACGTCAATGGAAGGATGCTACTTCCTCGCCTTCTCATATTCCTTCAAAGCTTCCGGCAGCAGTTCTTCAATCTGTTTGGCACGGGTGCCATCGGAGGGATGCGAAGCATAGATGCTGGTGGAATCCCCGCGTTTGGACGCAGCCCGCTGCCAGAGCTTGAGCGCTGCCCGAGGATCATAGCCCGCCTTGGCCATGTACATGAGGCCCAGACGATCCGCTTCCAGCTCATTTTTGCGCGAATAGCTCGGCACAAAGACGTTCATACCCTGCACAAAAACTTCTCCGAAAAGATCCGCTCCCTGTGCAGACCCAGCACCGATCGCGCTTTGCGCCACACTGCCCGCGACCGCGATCGTCATGTTGCGACTGAGTGACTCGGTCACATGGCGCGCCGTCGCATGAGCGATCTCATGCCCTAAGACCGCAGCGATCTCCGCGTCATTGCCCTTCTGAACCAAACCTTTTTGGGAATCCCACAATCCTGTGTATACCATGATTTTCCCACCGGGAGCACACCAGGCATTCACGACATCGACGTCAGCGAGGTGCACTTCATACGGGAAATCGGGATAATGCGAGACCTTGGAAAGTCGACCGACGATGTTACGAAGGCGTGCGAGCTCGTGGGCATTCGTCGATGTATCAACGGTTTTCCCTTTTTCCTTCAGCGCCTGAACTTGCGAGACCAGCACTTCATTGCCGAACTTGGGTTCATCCTTGAGGCTGTAATAATTGAGCGTAGATTTCCCACTGACCACGTCTTTCGCGCATCCCAACGCCATCACCAGCATGCTCATCCATAAAATATATATTTTTTTCATATATCCTCCCTCACTCCAAATAAAAGACTCTCAACTCCGCCGTCAACGAACAATTGACCCTATTGATAATGCAGTTATGATATCTGTATGAAATTACATTCCAAACTTCTGATCGCATTCTGCTCCCTTCTCCTCTTCACTTCGTGTTCTCGGCAGGCCTCCCTCGAAGACAAACGCGAACAGATGATTCAGCGCCAACTCATTTGGCGCGGGATCACAGATGAACCCATCCTTAAAACCTTTCGGATGACGAAACGAGAAGAATTTGTCCTCCCCGCATTCCGCCACAAGGCCTATGATGATTTGGAAGTTCCGATCGGCGAAGGGCAAAACTTGGACCGTCCGTATGAAGACGCTATGATGATCAAGGCCATGAACATTCAACCGGGGGACAAAGTGCTCGAAGTGGGAACAGGTGCTGGCTATGTCGCGGCACTCATGAGCCCACTCGCCAAAGAAGTGCACACCATTGAAATCTTGGAGCCGTTGGCGACGTCATCACGTCAAAGATTGGAACGGCTCGGCTATCAAAATGTGAAAGTCTATTTTGGCGATGGATTCAAAGGCATCCCCTCTGAAGCTCCTTTTGACAGCATTATCCTGACTTGCTCACCGGACAATGTCCCATCCCCACTCGTGGAACAACTCAAAGAAGGGGGCCGCATCGTGCTTCCCTTGGGCAGTGATAAACGCTTCCAGCGTTTATTGGTCTACACGAAGCAACACCACCAATTAAAACTTGTACAGGAACTCGACGCAGCGACGTTTGTGCCCATGGAAGGGATTATTAAAGAGAAGACGAAATAGTTTTCTTCTGTCGAAATCTCCACAGCACGGTGATCGGTGTCATTCCTAATATCATGAGAAGCTCCAGCAATTGCGGCCGTGGTGTTTCCTCCGTCAGGCGACAGCTACATCCTGCTCCCTGCCCCGTAAACTGGGGATAGCCGGCGAGCACCACCATGACGCGTTCACTCGAAGGGGGTACGGGTTCAGACGCCTTTCCATAGCGATCTTGGACCAACATGAATTCGTTGCGCATGTTCTCTTCCCACGGCAAGTCAACTAAATCGGCAGATGTCAGTTTTTGACCGACGAGTTCCTTGGCGGCACGCCGAGCTGCGATGGCAGCTTTCAGCTTTTCCCAATCGAATTCCCGTTCTTCAATATTTTTGGGTGAAATAGGGCCGCTTTCGACACCTGTCCAAGAAGCAATATCCGGCTGCAAACGCATGCTGATCGCATGGCAGGCGTAGGCCGTTTTTTCAGGCTCCGCGGCACGGAGCGTGGTTGTCCCCGTCGTTGCCATCGCCTTGGAAGGCAGAGCAAGGCTCAAAGTCCCAATGCTAAAAATGGTTCCTGGACGCATGGCCTGCATGGAATGTTGGAAGACGTTGTTAAGTCGAACGACGCGCTCATCCTCGACCATCGAAACTTCGGTTGAAGCTGAGAGCGGCACATTGAGGCGAATGCGACTGCTGTTCGAAAGCGAAGGGAGCACAATCGACGGTCGCCCAGCCGTTCGATTTTCAAGCGGAAGGATGCGCATTGGTTCATGGACGAGCGAAAGCGACTGTGGTTGGTAGATCGATTTCGTAAAATCAGTGAGCATTGCGCCATGCGTTTGAACAACGGCCCAGGGTCGGATATTACCGCCAACAGATGGCAGTGGTGTCCCCGACAGCGAGAGGCCGATGTCTGTGGATGGTATTTCCGGTGCCGAGGCATCTGGAACACAGGTAACGCATTCAATGATGCTGAATTCAGGCTCGCCGATGATGTCCCCTGCCAGCCCTGATACGGTTCGAAACTCTTGATTGAGGGCCTCAAAGCGTTTTTTGGCCTTCTCACTCGAAAAACCATTCACGCGACAGGTGATGTTTTCGGCAATCGCTGGTTGCGGCTTCGGAGGTTCAATTCCTCCAACGCATTGACACCCGATGGTGCAGATCTGGCCTGCCTCACACGGATTATCGCGATTACACTGTTCCCCCGTCTCGAGCGGACCATTGCCGCAATCGCGATGACAGCGGCAATCGATGCCACACACTCCCCCTCTTGGGCCACAGTTATCGTAATCCGCATTGCATTCAAATCCCGCCGCCACCGGTCCGGTGGGACTGCAGGCCCAATCGTCCGGACGCGTCGTATTGATCATCACCGTCATCTCGCGCGGTCCAGGCATGACCGTCCCGCGAGCCAATCGAATGGGGGCAAGTCCCGGGGAAGTTGGAGGGGTGGCCGCAGCTGCCAGCGAATGCGTCGGCGGAAACGTCCCGGAAGTGATGGGAGAACCTGTCTTGCCAGATTGCAATTGGAGTGGTGTCCCGCCCGAAGCCAAACTTCCGCCAAAGAGAACGGAATAAAAACCTCTCATCTGCGAAAGAACAAACTCTTCAAATGTTTGAGGCTCTTTAAGGTTTAAGACCCGGCCGATTTCGGTTTCAACATTCTGGGCGATCACCGCAATATCTTCATTTTGCGTCCCAAGAATGAATGAAGAGCCAAGTGGTGGCTTCAAGGAATTCTGATTGACGTACCCCGTTGCAGCCGGTTTGAGCTCAGACATCGAGGTAATGGCATGCCCCCGTTCGCGTGGATCTACGATCCGATCAGGTTGATAAGCCCACGTCTCTTCCTTGATTTCATCTCGGGAAGAAACACGACATCCACGCCGGATACTGGAGCTGCAAATCCCCTGATGTTGATCGTGTTGCGAACTTCCGGCAAGGCAGCGATTTTCTTCATCCAGATATTGTTGACAGGCTTGATTGCAAGGATCCGCATTGCAACACGCGTGATTCGCCGGCAAGAATGACGCCCCGGAAAGCTGGCACATGGTGGTTCCGGTAACCACCGGCCACACACCAGTAAGCCCTCGGCATGAGATGTCCATCGCTTCGCAGAGTTCCGGATAAGGCGCCAGAGTGGCCGTGGGGTTCAAGATTGACCAGTTTCCGCAGAGAATGTCGCGACATTGATTATGCTGCCACGTGGCCAAAGGCGATGTCCCACCACAGGGATTGCAACACGGCTCATTCTCCCAAAAAGGAAGGTTCCAGCCATTCACCGCTAGGGATGCATTATTGATGGCGCAAGCATTCAGGTGAGCGCAGCGCTGAGGTATAAAGCCTGTCGCTCCAGGGAAGAAAGGCGTCAGGCCTTTTTGCGCCGATTGAACCCCCTGCATGACACTCCAGGCAATTTCAGGGAAACTCGCCACCTCAGCATTTTGTGAAGATGGACAGCCCATAGCTGGGAGCGCCAAGGGAGCACCATTGATGCTGGCGATGTTCGCCCCCTGTCCTGCCTCAAATGTGACGTCCAGGCTTGCAACTCCAAGAACGCCGTCCGCATCGCTGCCATCGAGGACAGCGCGCAGATCGGTGATTTCATGATTTGAAGTCTTGAATCCAACCCGAATCCATTTGGGAACAGAGAGTGGCGAGGCATCAGCATACAAATATGCATAACCGGTGTATTCCCCCGCACCGCGTTCACCCTCAGGGATTTTTCTCGGCATCAGATCCCCGACAAGGAGGTCCTTTGTCCCATTGCCATCAATGTCCTCGATCGCAATCGCAGCAATCTGCGCTCCGGGGTGAGGAATAAAACGCTCCGCTGCTGTGGCTTCGATCTCACAACGGCCGTTACGGAATTTCCCGCGATGAATCTGAACGACAGAGGCAAACATCCGAGGATCCGATGAACTCACCTGAAAGACGACGTGATCACCGACGTTATTTTGAAATGCGCGTGACGTCCGCAATGGAGTTGTTTCGCTCCCCCTAAAGGTGAGCGCGATATCTCCACAACCGTCCCGGTCAACATCAAAACTTTTGACGTGATAGGGAACAAACCCAGCGGGAGACTCGATGGCATAAGCCGTCGGCAACACAAATGGCGTCTGCACACCCGGTAATCCGGCCGCCACGGGCGTTTTGGGATTAAACCGCCACCACAGCCGATCGGCATTGATCGGTTCAATCTTATACACATACGTTTTCCCGTCGGCAGCCACTTCACCCGAAGGAACGATCAATGATTCAACGGAAGGAGAAGACGTCGTTGCCCCAGAAGTAGTGATCGGTTGATCGACAATGACGTCAGCGTCAAAAACTCCAGGTCCGACCAAGGCAAATACAAACGGGCCGAAAACAGCATTGGGGTTATAGGATTCAACCGTCGGTCGGCTGGCCCATTCGGCATGGCGTCGCCAGAAGATGGTATAGGCCAAAGTTCGGTGAGGCATGGTTGTCGCATCGAGAGGTTGGAACTGTCCAGAGGCATCGCGCGTGCCCAGATATTCAGCCCATGAATGGGCGCGATGATCCGTGGGATCGACATACGGCAGACCATCGTACATCAAAATATCATCCAAATTGAGAAGCGTCGCCTGGTTGACCACAGCGAATCCCTCATCGGGTTGAGGCGCTCCTGTGCCAGTCGCTGATTTGGTAAATTTCATCGGCTGCACGGCAATGGGATTAAAATTCTGCGCCAGCAAGGTCGCTGCATTTTCACGATTCAAAACCGATGGGAATTGAAGGCTCGAATATCCGGCGAGCCGCATGCGGCCACGCGACGGATAGTCATCCTTGCGAAAAAAAGCGAGCGGGGAAAGAAAAGGAAGTTCTTGCTGTGGGAGCTGGCCGCGCACTTGAAGATTTTGCGTCGCCGTTCGCACCGACAGCTCAGCCTGCATATTCATGAGCAGCTTTACTGGGTCATAGGCCGCAGTGATGATCCCCTGCCCGACATCGGCAAGGTCATAAGCCACGACATCTTGATAGGCTTGAGTCGGCCCCAAGAATGGCCAAGAAAAAATTGCGGACTGAATAGTCGCCGGATAAAGATCTGTGCCGTAAGGGGTCAGCGTCTGCTCGGCACTGCCCATCACCGCGGCAACCAGAGGCTCGGTTGTTCCAAAGAGGCGCTCAAATTCCGATGGCGACGCCAAAGCATTGAACATGCGAACATCAGCGACCTGCAACTCCCGACTCGTGCTCCCATCTGCAATCTGGCAATCCAGAGTGAGTTCCAATCGATTACTGGTGGCCCCTTGAATCACCAATCTTTCCGGACAGAATCCATGGAGGGGATTTAAGGGCAGACCGAGGCGATTGCCCAAACCATCCAGCATCGCGTTTCCGGCATTGACCTGCGTCATGCCTTCAAAAATACCAGGCGTCGCGACGACATCGTCGACCAAGAAACGACGTCCATCAATCGTCACATCTTCCGAAACAAAATTCTCGCTGCCGCGAGGAGCCTCTGGGTGCTTGAAAAATTTGAGATGCGTCGCATCGACGTGAGTGGCGGGAAACCCGCTTTTGGAGCTTTGCTGTGAGCCTATCGGAATAGGAAGGGAAAAATTCTGGGCGTAAAGCGACGACGTCAACAGCAAAAACGTGGACAGGAGGCCTGCCGTGAAAGGTGTGTGCATAGGTACGCTCTGTCCCCCTTAAATTTTGTAATCTTATTATAAAGGATGGGAAGGCTTAAACTCAAACGAATTTTGTGTTTGAAAGAATTTTAACGTTCATTCCCAACCAAATCGGTGTGCGGCTTATGAAGATCAAATGCCTGGTGCAGAGCGCGTACCGCCCGCTCCCCGTATTTGGCGTCGATGATGAGAGAGACCTTGATCTCCGAAGTTGAAATCATCTGAATACCGATTCCCTCTTTGGCTAGAGCTTCGAACATGGTGTGGGCAACTCCGGCATGAGAGCGCATGCCAATGCCTACGACCGACACCTTGGCCACATCCCCGGCTGCCTCAACTTTGCCAGCCTTGACGTCGCGGGCCGCTGCCTCAGCGAGCTCCATGGCGCGCTTCAGATCGCCTTTCGGAACCGTAAAGGTGAGATCCGTGAGCCCGTCTTTGGAAATGTTCTGCAGGATCATATCGACGTTGATGTTGGCTTCAGCGATCGGTTGAAAAATCCGTGCAGGGATGCCGACTTCATCGGGCACACGCCGAATCGCCACTTTTGCTTCATTGGCACTCAGCGTGATGCCGGAAATCAGGACGTTTTCCATGCTGTCTTCTTCACGCACAATCATGGTTCCTGCAGATGGTTCGAACGAGGAACGAACACACAGCGGCACTTGATAACGCGCTGCAATTTCGACCGATCGACTGCTGAGCACTTTGGCACCGGCATCGGCGAGCTCAAGCATTTCTTCAGAGGATATTTTACGCAACACCCGTGCATCGCTCACCATGCGTGGATCAGCCGTGGAAACACCTGGAACATCGGTGAAGATATCGCAGCGATCAGCCTTTAAGGCCGCTGCCACGGCAATGGCCGTGGTATCCCCACCGCCGCGACCAATCGTCGTCACATCCCCTTTTTCGGTGACCCCTTGAAATCCAGCGATAATGGGGATCTTGCCGTCATCCAAGCAGGCGATGAGCCGGTCCGTTTCGATCCGTTGAATGCGGGCAGCTCCGTGAATGTCATCGGTCAGAATGCGAATCTGATGCCCCAAAAACAATTGGGACGAAATGCCGAGCTCGTGAAGTGCAATGCCCAAGAGGCCAATGGCGACCTGCTCTCCTGCAGCGAGCACCACATCTTGATGAAGAGCACTGGGCTGCGACGAAAGTTTTTTACTGAGCCCGAGCAGACGATCCGTCTCACCCGCCATCGCTGAAACCACCACGACCAAGCGATGCCCCTTGCTGGCTTCTTCAGAAATGAGCTTGGCCACAGCCTGAATGCGTTCAATACTGCCGACCGATGTCCCACCGAATTTTTGTACAATAATTTGCATTTTTAATCCTTTACCCCCTCTTAAGGTAAGAGGGAGAAGGGGGTGTTATGTAAATCACTCGAGTTTGTGCATTCATAATTTCAAATCGAATCCATATCGTCTGCTTGGGCATGATTTCAGGGAATTTATCCGCCCATTCCACCACCGAAATACCTTGTCCTTCAAAGTATTCCACGACACCGAGGCGTTCAATTTCTGCAACCTGATCGATGCGATAGAAATCGAAATGATAGAGCGGCAATCTGCCGTGGTATTCATTGATGAGCGTAAACGTCGGCGAACGAACGACAGCCGCAGCGTTGATGCCAAACCCTTTGGCCATGCCCGTGACAAAAGACGTCTTGCCCGCACCGAGCGGCCCCACGAGTGCAACAACGGTCCCAGGCTGCAAACTTTGAGCAAACGTGGTCCCTTGAGCATGCATCTCTTCCAGCGAAGGGATTTCTCTTTTATTCACGACCAACCTCGGAGAAAGCCTTTGTCATGGCCGCTGGCACGTTGACCAAGAGATCTGAAGCGATGAACCCCCTTTCGCCTTTTTGTGCCGCGAGATCCCCGGCCAGGCCGTGGAGATAAACACCACCGAGAGCGGCCGTGAAAGGAGCGATGCCTTGGGCCAACAGCCCCCCAATGACCCCGGCCAGGACGTCGCCGGTGCCTGCCGTAGCCATGCCCGGATTGCCCGTGGGATTGACATAGGTCTCCCCTTCAGCCGAGGCCACAATGCTGTCATGCCCTTTGAGGACAACGATCACACCGTATTTTTTTGCAAATGCAGCAGCGAGCGTCGATCGCTGTGCCTGCACTTCATCACGCGAACAGCCGCAAAGTCGCGCCATTTCCCCAGGATGTGGAGTGATAAGAGTTGGGGCTTTGATCTGAGACAAAATCGTCACATCATCAGCGATACAGTTCAGGCCATCGGCATCGAGCACCACAGGAATAGTCACCTGCGGGAGAAGTCTTTTAAGAAAATCCTTGGTCGCAGCCTCGGTCCCGAGCCCTGGGCCGATGACCACCGTCTGTTTGCGATCCAGAAGTTTGCTGACATCAGCAAGCGAAGTTTGAGAAAAAACTCCCGTCCCTTCATCGGAGACACCAACACACATCACTTCAGGAGAGTGCGGATCAAACTTGTCGAACGCACTTTGCGGCAAGGCATACGTCGCCATCCCCGCCCCCACCCGCAGACTGCCCATGCTCGACAGGAAACCAGCGCCAATGACACCTCCATGACCGGCGATAACCAGCACGTGCCCAAAATCTCCTTTGTGAGCTTCTTTTTTTCGCAGCGCGAAAACGGGGGCAAAATCTTGAGGAGTGATCTGTTTGGGATGCATACGACTTATGCTTCGAGAACCACGTTCGCGACCGCATAATTCCCATCATGCGAAACCATGAGATGGATATTGCGCACGCCTATTTCGTCGGCCCGCCGTTTGGCTTCGCCGATCATATTCACAAACGGACGATTGTCCCGTTGCACAATTTCCAGGTGTCGATAATTGACTCCACGAGCACCCTTGGGAAAGAGGGCCTTGACGACCGCATGCTTGGCTGCCAGTCGTGTCGCAAACCGCTGGGATGGACTTTTCTTGTTGTTGCAATAGCGAATTTCCGTGGACGTAAAAATGCGGCGCAGAAACTTCTCCTGCCATCGAAAGATCATCGATTCAACACGTCGAACGTCGATAAGATCCACTCCAATCCCAATGATCATTTCACCTCCAAAATATCTTTCACTTCTGCAACGGCCGCACGAAGCCCGACAATGACCGCCCGTGACACAATTGAATGTCCAATGTTGTATTCAACAATTTCAGGAATTGCGAGGACTATTTCCGGCACATTGCCCAAATGAAGCCCATGGCCGGCAGCCACCTGCATGCCCAAGTGCAATCCCCTCTTTGTCGCCTGTTGCAATTTATTGAGCTCAGCAGCCATTTCTTGAGAAGGTGCATCGGAATACTGGCCGGTATGAAGCTCTATAAAGGTGATCCCAAGGGCATGGGCTGCTGCAATGTGAGAGGTTTCGGGATCGATAAACAGGCTGACGTCGATGCCCGCTCTTCCAAGCCTTTTGATGAGTGGTTCCAGCTCACGATATTGTTTAACGACGTCTAAACCACCTTCTGTGGTCAACTCTTCACGCCTTTCTGGGACAATCGTGCATCGCTCCGGTCGAGCTTCAACTGCAATCCTTACCATTTCATCTGTCGCCGCCATCTCCAGGTTTAGCGGCAGTCCTGACCACGCCTTCAGACGATCCAGATCGGCATCCTGAATATGACGGCGGTCTTCGCGGAGATGGATCGTGATTTGATCTGCACCGCCGCGCTTAGCTTCGATCGCTGCTTCCAGAATATCAGGATAAGCCGTATGCCGAAGCTCACGGATCGTGGCCACGTGATCGATATTGACACCGAGGCGAGCGGTCATGCTGCCTCCAACCGATCAACCATGTTGAGGTAGCGACGCGTGGCCGCCACGTCGTGGATACGAAAATATTCAACACCTTTTCGCCTTACATATGAAAGAGTTGCCAAGCCAGGTTCCAAACGATCTTTCACTTCATATCCTAATAGCTTGCCAATAAATGACTTTCTCGATGTCCCAACAAGAATTGGAGATTCGATATACTGAAAAAGTTCTATTTTTTGAAGAAGTGCGAGATTTCCCTCAGGTGATTTTCCAAAGCCAATTCCGGGATCGATGAGAATATTGGCATTTTCAATGCCTGCGGCAAGCGCTTTGGCTTTTCGATCCTTCAGGAAGGCACCAACTTCGGCGACGACATCATTATATACAGTGTCCTGCTGCATCGATGGTGGAGTACCGCGCATGTGCATGAGGCAGATGGGGACCCGAGCCTTGGCCACCACTGAAAACATGTCGGAATCATTCAGACCTGCACTGACATCGTTCACCATATTGGCTCCAGCACCAAGCGCCTGCTTGGCAACTTCAGCCTTCCTGGTGTCAATCGAAATGGGAAGCGTTGATTGCATGCGAATGGCTTCAATGACCGGAATGACGCGCCTAAGTTCTTCTTCAACCGAAATCGCATCGGAAAACGGCCGCGTCGACTCACCACCGATGTCAATGACATCCGCACCTTCTTCGTGAAGCTCGAGCGCACGTTCAGCGGCCTGCTTCGGATCCAAAAACTGCCCACCGTCAAAAAATGAATCCGGGGTGACATTCAGAATGCCAAACAGCGTTGAACGGCCTGGTTTTGGGGTATAGGTCCCGATGCGCATGGGGAATGTCCCCCTTTTGGTTTTAAGCTTTCTCAGGAAGCGGGATCGAGGCCTCGGAAGGCTCAATGGGACTCTGAACCACTTCTTTGTGGGTTTTTGATTTTAGGGGAGCCGCAGCACCGGGCAAAAAGGTCACTTTCTCACCCTTCATGATCTGTTCGATTTGAATCCCGTCGAGGGACTCAAATTCCAACAGCGCCAAGGCCAAACGGTCGAGCTGTTCGCGGTGTTGTTGAATGAGATCTTTTGCGCGTGCATGACCGGTTTGGACAATGCTGCGGATCTCAGAATCGATCTGCTCGGCCGTAGCGTCACTGTAATCTTTGTGGGTGGAGAGTTCCTTTCCGAGAAAAATCTGTTCATCCTTTTTTCCGAACGCCAGAGGGCCCATTTTTTCGCTCATCCCCCATTCGCAGACCATGCGGCGAGCGAGTTCCGTCGCACGTTCGATGTCGTTCCCAGCACCGGTCGTGGGTTGATCGAAGACGATTTCTTCGGCGGCTCGACCGCCCATGAGGATGGCGATGGAGTTTTCACAGAAGCGGCGGTTCTGGGTGTAGCGGTCATCGGTCGGCAATTGCTGCGTCACGCCGAGGGCCATCCCACGCGGGATGATGGTCACCTTGTGGATGGGGTCGGTTCCGGGAATGAGCTTTGCCACAAGCGTGTGCCCGGCTTCATGGAAGGCGGTATTTTTCTTTTCTTCTTCCGAGATCATCATGCTGCGGCGTTCTGTGCCCATCAGCACTTTGTCTTTTGCCAGTTCAAAGTCGCTCATGAGAATCGTCGAACGGTTGTGGCGGGCAGCGAGGAGCGCAGCTTCATTGACCACACTTTCCAGATCAGCCCCGGAAAACCCTGGCGTCCCACGGGCGATGACGGTCAGATCCACGGCTGGGTCCATTGGCTTATTACGGCTGTGCACACGCAGGATCTCTTCGCGGCCTTTGACGTCCGGGCGCGCCACCACCACGCGACGGTCAAAGCGGCCCGGGCGGAGCAGTGCAGGATCGAGCACATCAGGTCGATTGGTCGCCGCCATGATGATCACGCCTTCATTGGATTCAAAACCGTCCATCTCCACGAGTAATTGATTGAGCGTCTGTTCGCGCTCATCGTGCCCACCGCCGATACCTGCGCCACGATGACGGCCTACGGCATCGATTTCGTCGATAAAGATGATGCAGGGCGCATTTTTCTTACCCTGTTCAAAGAGATCGCGCACGCGGCTCGCTCCAACGCCGACGAACATCTCGACAAAATCAGATCCAGAAATTGAAAAGAAGGGAACTTTGGCCTCACCTGCCACCGCGCGAGCAAGCAAGGTCTTCCCGGTTCCAGGGGACCCCATGAGGAGCACGCCCTTGGGAATACGCCCGCCCAGTTTAGTGAATTTTTTGGGATCACGCAAAAATTCGATGATCTCTTCGAGCTCCTCTTTGGCTTCTTCCACGCCAGCAACATCTTTAAAGGTCACGTGCTTCTGCGTATCCTGCAGAAGTCTCGCCTTACTGCGGCCAAAGCTCATGGCCTTGCCGCCGCCAACTTGAATCTGACGCATGGAGAAAAAGAACAGTCCAAACAGCAAGAGCATCGGCAGCCATGAAATCAAAAGGTGCTGCCAGAACGGCGTTTCCATTTTTTTCTGGTATTCGACCTTGGCGTCTGTGGCCGCAAGTTTAGTCAGCATCTGTTCGCTGTTCGCCGGCCCCACGGTTTCAAAGCGCGCACCGTTTTGATAAGATGTTTTAAATTTTCCACTGTATTGATCATCTTGGATGAGGATGGATTCGACTTGGTTATTCCCCAGTGCGGTCAGCAATTCTGAAAACGTCACTTTTTCGGAACTCGTGATCGGCTGGTTGATAAAATGCATCAGGGTCATGACCATCAAGATGATGATGGCCCACAGGGCAAACGTCCGTTGGCCCTTCCGATTATCATTATTGTTTTTGCGTCGTCTCGACATATTTCCCCTCGTTTAAAAGACCCGCACTCTTACCGTTTTCTTTCGCCGAAACGCAACACGAGTTTCGGTGATCCATGGAAATCGAAAGTTCTTCTCCACTTCGCTGAAACACCCACGGCGATGGCAGGCTGTATTCCCCGGCCTGTTTCCCTGAAAGGATAATGTCACTCATCCGTTCGTATTGATCGGCATTGAGATGCCCTGCTCCCTTTGAAAGTTGGTCAAAGATGAGCGACAGCATGCGCACGCGAAGCGATTTCGGCACAGAGGCAAACACGGCTCGCGAAAATCGATAATGGGATTCATCGGAAAACAGGGTCGCTTCGGCAAGCGTTTCCACTGCCAGCCGTTGAAGCATGTCATGATCAGCGGTGAGACGCTTTCCCATGTCGACAAGCGTCGTCGTCATATTCGGATTCAGCTCGCGAAAGAGCGGCATCATCTGATGGCGGATGACGTTACGGCGATAACTCAGCGTATCGTTGCTGATGTCGTTCTGAAAGGTCACGGATTCCTGTTTTGCATATTGTTCCAAAACTTCCCGCGAGACGTCGAGCAGCGGACGAATCAATTTCCCTTCACTCAAAGGCTCACACATCGGCATTCCGCATAAGCCTTGAAGACCTGTTCCCCGGATGAGATGAAGTAAAATCGTTTCCACCTGGTCGTCGGCATGATGGGCCGTGGCGATGGCGTGCGCATCCTGCGAAACAGCAATCTCCGCAAAAAACTGATGTCGAAAGTTGCGGGCGTCATTTTGAAAATTTTCGTTTTTTTCCTGCGACCAATGCTTCACAAAAAATGGAATTCTCAGGCGCTCACAGGTTGCTTGGACCAGGCGTTCATCTTCCAGGGAATCATTGCCGCGCAGACCGTAGTTCACGTGAGTCACAAAAAGCTCCAGATCAAGCTCTTCGCGCACTCGGGTAAAGAGGTGCAAAAGCACCATGGAATCAAGACCACCGGAAATAGCGAGGACGACTTTTTCTCCGGGCTTGATGAGCGGCGTGTCCAACAATGTTTTTCGAAAAAGGGGAAAGAGCATCATTTATCCTTGGTATCGTTTGGAAAGTTTTACGTAATGTTCGGCATTGGCTCCAATGCTTTGAATCTCTTCCATTGAAAGCGTCCGTTTCACTTTCCCCGGAAAACCGATGACGAGCGAGTTCGGCGGAATCACGACTCCTTCAGGAATAAGCGCACCGGCACCAATAATCGATCCCGTCCCAATGACAACGCCATTCATGATGATCGCTCCCATGCCGACGAGCACACGGTCTTCAATCGTACACCCATGCAAAATGGCGCGATGGCCAACCGTAACCCCCTGCCCGAGCGTAAGCGCGTGATCGTGATCGACATGCAACACCGACAGATCCTGAATGTTGGACCCTTCGCCGACGACGATGGCATTGGAATCACCGCGGAGCACAGCCCCAAACCAGACCCCTGTATTTTTTTCGAGCCGAACATTGCCGATGACCGAGGCATTGTCCGCAATAAAAGCTTGCGGGTGAACAGAGGGGTACATCGTTTCAAAGGTCATCAGCGTCATGGCATCTCCTTCCGGGACAAACACGGCGTTACATTTTGTATTTTCCAAAGTCTTCAGGGGAAAGATTTTCGAGGATTTCGGTCCATTTTTGTTTCTTGACCTGGTCGTCAGACGTCGATTCCTGAGAGAGATCGATTTTACGCGATTTCTCGATGACCTTTTTGGTGACAAAAATAGGCGCATGCATGCGAAGGGCAATGGCAATAGCGTCGGAAGGCCGGGCATCGATGACCCAGTGTTTGTTTCCGTTCGCCAGGGCGATTTCTGCATAGAACGTATTGTCCTCCAAATCGACGACCGAGATTTTTTGAACCTTGACACCGAGTTCATCAAAGATCGACTTTAAAAGATCATGGGTCATGGGCCTTGCCAGTTGGATATTTTCCAGCTCCGTGGCAATGGATGAAGCTTCGATGAGACCGATCCAAATGGGCAACGCACATTTATCCTCAAAGTCTTTGAGGATAATGATGGGCATACTGGTAAAAGGGTCAATTGTCAGACCTGTCACCTTCATGGCCACAAGCTCATTCTGACCTTCAATTTTATTGTCTTTATCGTCAATGATCATGGTTTCCATTCCCCTGTCAGCGAATGACCTCTCGCCTTGGTGATGTGTACGGGCACTATATTCCCAATACAATTTATTTCACTGGGAAAATTCACGATTCGGTTATCAGAGCTTCTGCCGGTGTAATAGCCGGGTTTTTTTGGATCAATCGATGTCACAAGCACGTGTTTTGTTTCGCCGACACAGGCCTCGTTTTTTTGCCGGGCGCAGGTCCGTTCGAGATCAAAGAGCGCCGAAAGTCGCCGCTGTTTGTCGGTCACTGGTACATCGTCAGCAAATATCGTCGCCGCGTGAGTTCCTGGACGAGGCGAATAGGCAAACGCGTAAATTTGATCAAACTGAACGCGTTCGATGAGGTCCATGCTCTCCTCAAATTCCGCTTCGGTTTCCGTCGGGAATCCTACGATCATGTCGGTGGTAATGGCGATGCCGGGTCGCGCTGTGCGCAGTTTATCGACTAAGTCCAGATAGCGCTCGCGGGTATATCTCCGCCGCATGGCCTTGAGCACACGGTTGCTGCCAGATTGCACCGGAAGGTGGATGTGATCGCATAGTACGGTTTCATCGCGATACGCCGCGATGAGATCGTCGTCGATATCGCGCGGATGGGGAGAGGTGAATCGAAGGCGATGGATGGAACTTCGAGACGACAAGTAGCGCACCAACCAGCCAAGCTTCATGCGCGGCTGACCTTCACTCATTTCCGGCAAGGCCTTATAGTCCGCAACATTCTGCCCGAGCAACGTCACTTCCTTGACCCCGCGCTCCACCAGTTGTTTGACTTCCGCGAGGATATCATCCGCAGGCCGGCAGACTTCTTTTCCGCGAACACTCGGCACGATGCAGTAACTGCAGGCGTAATTGCAGCCCTTCATGATGGTGACGAAAGCTGACGCCGTTGCAATGCTTTCTTTTGAAGCCCCATCGATAAAGACATATTTCCCCGGGTCATCGACATGATCGGCCTGAGCGCTGCGGCTTCCGGCACTGGCTTCCGCAACGATCATCGGCAGTTCGGCGATATGATCAGGCCCCAAGACAAAATCGACATGGCGAAAGCGCGTGAGCAAGGCATCTTTCGACTGCGTCGCTACACAGCCACAGATCCCGATCTTGGCACCACGCGTCTTTTTATGAACCGCCGACCGACCGATGTCGCTCATGGCCTTTTGATAGGCCTTATCGCGGATCGTACAGGTATTAAAAAGGATGAGGTCAGCGTCTTCCTGCCGAACAGCAACCGCATAGCCTTCCCGCAAGAGGCGATTTTCCATGGCCTGGCTGTCGCGTTCGTTCATCTGACAGCCAAAGGTCTTGATGTAGACAGCTTTCTTCCCGGGATTTTCCATGCCGGGCGGCTACCAGAGGAGATGCTCTTTCGTCAAGGCAACTTAGAAGAACTCTTTCATGTTAAATCTGTTGCAATTTTATCTTGGTTCCGACATTTACAGAAAAATTTTAAGGAGGCGCGGCATGGCAAACTTTAAACCGTTCGTAGCAGCAGAAGAGTCGTTGGCAGAGTTTTCGTTTAAAGCAATCATCCTTGGCATCATCTTTGGCGTCATCTTTGGCGCCTCAACCGTGTATCTGGCACTCCGCGCCGGCCTCACGGTATCGGCCTCGATTCCCATCGCAGTGCTGGCCATCGCCGTCTTCAAAAAAATTGGCCGTTCAACTATCCTTGAAAACAACATTGTTCAAACGATCGGCTCCGCCGGTGAGTCCATCGCCGCTGGTGTCGTTTTCACGGTCCCAGCGCTCACGTTTCTCACCAATGCCGACCAATACTTTCAATATTTTCACATCCTGACCTTGGCGCTCGCCGGCGGTATCCTCGGCGTGTTGTTCATGATCCCGCTTCGCCGAACCTTGATCGTCCAGGAACACGGAACCCTTCCTTACCCGGAAGGCACGGCCTGCGCTGAAGTTCTCGTCGCCGGCGAAAAGGGCGGAAATCTCGCCAAAATGGTCTTCTCCGGACTCTGGATCTCCATCGCCTACAAACTCATGATGAGCGTGTTTGGCCTGTGGAAAGACACACCGTCTTTCACCACGGCAAGAACAAGCCAGTTTCCCAATGCCACCATCAATTCTGAAATCACTCCTGAATACCTCGGCGTAGGGTACATCATCGGCCCTCTGGGCGCTTCCCGCATCGTTGCCGGTTCCGTACTCTCCTGGATGGTGCTCATCCCCTTGATCACCCTCTTTGGCGATCAATTGCAAACTGTACTCCTTCCGGGTTGGAAGGAAAAATTGATTTCTGAAATGTCGGTCACGGAAATTTACCGCGGTTACGTCCGTTACATCGGCGCAGGTGCTGTTGCCGCCGGTGGTCTCTTCACCTTGATTCGCACCATCCCGACGATCATCTCTTCGTTCGCCGGTAGCTTCAAGAGCTTCAAAGGTTCAGCGGCCGACGGCAAACAAAGCCGTACGGAACGCGACATGCCGATGAAAACCGTTTTGATCGGCTCCCTCGCCTTGGCCGTCGGCTTTGCATTCTTGCCGCAACTCCCCGGTGAGTTTACTTCTCGCATCCTCATGTCTGCCCTGATCGTCATCTTTGGTTTCTTCTTTGTCACGGTTTCGAGCCGCATCGTGGGCATCATCGGTTCATCCTCCAATCCAATTTCAGGCATGACCATCGCCACGATCATGGCCACCTGTTTGATTTTCGTGTCACTCGGCTGGACGGGCGAATCCTATCAAGCCTTGGCACTCTTCGTCGGTGCCATCGTCTGCATCGCCTCTGCAAACGGCGGCGCCACCAGTCAAGATCTCAAAACAGGCTACATCGTCGGCGCAACCCCGTACAAACAGCAGCTTGGTCTTCTCATCGGCGTCGTCACTTCCGTCATCGTGGTTGGTCTGACCCTGCTCATGTTGCACAACTCGCCCTACGGCCCCATCGGTTCTGAAAAATTGGCGGCCCCTCAGGCAACCCTCATGGCAACCCTAATCAAAGGTCTGCTGGCTCAAGAATTGCCTTGGGGACTGGTGTTTGTGGGAGCCCTCATTTCCGTGGTCATTGAACTCTGCGGCGTGCGTTCGCTGCCTGTCGCGGTCGGGGCTTACCTCCCTCTGGCCACCACCATGCCGATCTTCATCGGCGGTATGGTCAATGCCCTGGTCAGCGCAGTGACGAAAAAGAAACAGGAAGAAGGCGAAATCAGCTCCGGTATGCTTTACTCCACCGGGCTCGTGGCTGGCGGTTCCTTGGCCGGCATAGCCATCGCGGTGCTTGCGGGGATCAATGAAGGTGCTTACGCCACACTCCTCAATGTCGGTGAACGTTATCACCTGGGGGAAACCTACGGCCCATTACTGGATGGACTCCTCCCCGTCATCGTCTTCGCTGTGCTGTGCGGATTCCTCTTTAAGGCTGCGGTGAAGAAGGTTGAGGACTAAACACTGGCCATGTGAATGATCGACCAAAAGGGCCAGTACATCGCTGGCCCTTTTTTCATGCACATTTCTCGAAGAGGCGAACATGTCCAACCACGTAAAACCCTACGTTGATGAACACAGCCAAGAGCGCGAGCTCACAGTCAAAGCTATTTTGCTGGGACTCATCATGGCCGTGGTCCTCGGGGCAGCCAATGCCTATTTGGGGCTCAAGGCAGGAATGACCATTGCCGCATCCTTCCCCGCCGCGGTCATCGCCATCGCTGCCTTTCGCATTCCCTTTCTCAGGGGATCGATCCTCGAACAAAATATCGCCCGCACCACAGCTTCCGTTGGCGAAGCCTTGGTGGCAGGTGCCATTTTTACGATTCCTGCTTTCTTAATGGCATCCCTCGGCGGGCAAAAACTGTGGACCCATTTTCACTATTGGGAAACAACGATCATCTTGCTCGTTGGCGGACTGCTGGGGACGTTCTTCGTGATTTTACTCCGCCGCACACTTGTCGTGGACGCTGATCTTCCCTTTCCTGAAGGTCATGCCTGCTTTGAAATTGTGAAGGCCGGCCAGAAGGGAGAAACAGGCGCGTCTCTGGTCTTCGGTTCTATGGGCATTGCCGTCATCATCGAACTTTTCAAAAACACCAGCGGCTTCCCCATCATTCAGGAAACCAGGGAATTCATCATCGGATTTCCCAAATCCGTGATCCACCACTTTAATACCAGCAAAGAGGCCCTGGGAAATGTCGCTCACCAAGGCATGATGCTCTTCCAAACTCCTCTCGTCTCTCCCGCGCTCATCAGCGTCGGCTACATCATCGGCCCCAAATATTCGTCGATCAATCTGGCCGGCGGTGTCTTGGCCTGGCTGGTCTTCATCCCCTTGGCCATTTTTTTGGATCCTGATCTCTCTACGCGTTTGGCTGTCAACGGCCAACCTGCCGACTGGTCCACGCTGGCCTATTCGTCATGGTATAACCACATCCGCCCCATCGCTGTCGGTGCCATGCTTGTGGGATCTTTTAAAACTCTGTGGGGGTTAAGATCTTCACTGAAGAAATCCTTCTCCGGTGTTTTTTCGAAGAAGACTTCCGCTGCTTCGAACGTCGCTCCAAGTCGACTTGAACGAGATTTAAACCCCCGTCGAATCTTTCTTGCCTCCGCACTTTTGCTGATTCCCATGATCTTTGTTTATCACCACTTTACCCAAAGCATTGGCGGAGCCATCGTCACCGCCATCATCATGGTGATCACCGGGTTTCTTTTCTCAGCCGTAGGCGGATGGCTCGTCGGCATCGTCGGCAATTCCAATCAACCAGTCTCTGGCCTCACGCTGTCCGCACTCATCATCGCCGCCCTCGTCATGATCGCCATTGGGCTGACCGGCCTTCCTGGCGTGGCTGCAGTTTTGGGTGTTGCCGCGATCGTCTGCTGCGCCGCTTGTCTGTCCGGCGACATGATTCAGGATTTAAAGATCGGCCAGCTCATCGGTGGAACACCGTGGAAGATGGAACTCGCGGAAATCATCGGCGTCATCGTCGTTTCGTTTTTCCTGGTCTTCCCGATGATCATTCTGCACGAAGGCAACATCGCCGCTGGAGGACTCGGGATCGGCGATCTCAAACTGCCGGCACCTCAGGCTGGTCTCATGGCGCAGCTCGCCACAGGCATCGTCGGCGGCGACATGCCGTGGGCACTCGTCGTCTTCGGCATGTTCTTTTCACTGGGGCTCCTCCTCATCGAAGCTCCCTCGCCCATGCTCATCGCTGTCGGCATGTACCTTCCCTTTGAAACAACGTTCGCCATCTTTGTGGGTGGCGTCATGAAGTGGTTGGTGGATCGCTGGATGAATCGAAAGCAGGCTGCTCCCGAGGAACGGCTGATTATCGAAAACCGCGGAACTCTCATCGCTTCGGGCCTCATCGCCGGCGAAGCCTTGACGGGTGTGGCCCTGGCCGCGCTCACCTTGGTGGGCATCCCTTCGCTGTCGGCCTACTTCTTCGGCGTCGAAGAACCGGCACTCCTCAAAACCGCCGGCGGCTGGCTGGCATTCGCAACCTTTGGGATTATCGGTTATTGTTTGATGAAATTGCCGATGCGAAGGAAGGTTTAATACTCTTTCCCGATCTTTAATTCCTTTAAAAGCGTCCGAATTTCGTCTTGGGCGCCAGCGTCTTCGAAGATGAAGGTCGGTTCGTCGGCAGCATCGGGCGTGGGTTGATCTTTAAATTCGCCTTTTTGGATATTGCTGCGGATGGCTTCAACCACATTGTCGGGGTTGGAACGCAGCATGTAATCGACATAGGCATTCAACTTTTTGGCGGCCTTCTTTTTCTTGTCGTCGCGAATGGTTTTCCAGTGCTTTAAAAAATGCAGGCGACAGTAGCCTTCCGTTGTCGCCTGGTCCTTGCAGATTTTTTCTTTACAGATTCTGATCTTCGCCATTGTCTGCCAACTCCCTGTGCGATTTTTGTTGAACCTGCTCGAGCGTTATTTTGAATTTGTTCCGCCGAGCGAGTGCCGCATTCATTTCATTTTCAATTTCATTCCACACTTCAGGTCGCATGGTCTGCGACGTCTTTTTCTTTAAATAGCGTTGGTTCATGACGTAATTGCCGATCAGAAGGAGAAACACAAGAATAGAAAGTAAGATAAAAGCTGTCATCAGCATGAACGATTCCTCACAAAGACGCCGCACGGGCGTCACGCGTCGTCACGTATTTTTTGATCCCGCGAGTAATGGCTTTGGCCAGGTGCTCTTGATAATAGCCGTTCTTGAGCCGCCGCTCTTCCTGGGGGTTCGAGATAAACGAGCTTTCAATCAGAATGCTCGGACACTTCGCCCCCACCAGCACATAGAACAATGCCGATTGAACTTTTAAATCACGGACACCGTCGTAGTGTTTTGAAACCCCTGAGACCATGGATTTTTGCACATCAGCGGCAAGGAGCTGCGATTCGTCTGCCTGATAGGTCTGCATCATGTTGGAGAGGATGTGTTCGACTTCCGGCAGGGGTTTTTTGGCCGAAGCATTTTCTCGCGACGCCAGCTTTTCGGAAGCCTTGTCCGTAGCGACGTTCAGAAAATACGTCTGCAGCCCATGGGCCTTTCGGTCGGTCGATGCATTGGCGTGAATGGACAAGAACAGGTCGGCCTCATGTTCATTGGCAATGCGGTTACGCTCCTCCAGCGAAAGCGTGGCATCGCTCGTGCGCGTCAAAATGACATTCGCCCCAAGATTCGTTTTGAGTTCCCTGGCGAGCCGCTTGGCGATCGTGAGAGCAACATCCTTTTCTTTGACCCCCTGTTTTCCAACGGCACCTGTGTCCTCCCCACCATGTCCTGGATCGATGACGATCAAAAGCTTCCGGTCATTTACATGCAACGCAGTTCCTGGCTTGGTTTCAAAAAACGACGGTTTGGGAAGAGGTGTCGGAGCTTCTTTGTGTTCGGAGGCGGTAGTAACAGCATTTCCCTTTTTCTGGGAGAGTAAAATCACGACATCGTTCTGACGATGCTCGACCGAATATTTAACGCCTGATTTAAGTTCCAGATCGCAGATGAGGCGGTTCGTAAACCAAGACCGTTTTATTTTTACAGACGCAACGTGCGGTGAATCAAAGTTCATCTTCTTGGGCAAATGCTCAGCTTTAAACGCATGCGGGATATCTAGAATCATATGTGCTGGAGAACCCGTGCGTTTCCCCATGGGAATATACGTCGTCGTCAAAGCCACCGATCGATCGAAGTCGAGCATGAGTTCCGCTGACTCGTTGTTGCCTGAGATCTTGATATCTTCAAGGTTGTAAGAACCGCTCGGGACAAATGGCTTCTGTGGGATTGTTTTTTTCGTTGGTTCCACCACTGCAACCGATTTTTTTGCGACGATCGCAGGATGTTTTTCAATTGGTTTTGGCTTGGTCGCATTGCCTTGGAGTTTGGCGAGCAGCGCTTTCGCCGAGGTCACCTTATCTTCCTGTGGATAGCGTTTGATGAGTGCGGTGAGCGCGGCAACCGCCTTGTCCTTTTGTTTGAGCGGTGCATCGCGAAGCCCGGCGATGCTATACAGTGCATCATCGGCGAGCTTGGATTTGGGATAACGGATGTGAAATTGATTGAGCACATCGATGGCTTCCAGCGCATCGGGTTGCGACTGGGTCTTCTGCGCCGTGAAGGTCAATTGACTGGCCCGCTCAAAGAGTTCCTTTTCAGTCATTGTCTCGGCCGATGCGAGCGTCGAGAATCCAACGATGCAAAGAAAAATTGATTTTGCGAGAAACAACCCCAACTGCGAGGAAAGTTTTTTATGGCGATGTGCGATCTTCGCCTCACCTTTTTCGTCGAATTCGCCCTGCTCCAGATTTTGCAAGACTTCCTCCGCGCGATCAATCACCGCCGCAGGAATGCCGGCGAGCTTCGCGACATGGATGCCATAACTTCGGGAAGTTCCCCCGGGAATAAGTTTCCGCAGAAAAACAATCTTCCCGTCGACTTCCTTCACGGCAATGTGAACATTTTTCATCATGGGTTTGGTGAGCGCCAAGTCGGTAAGCTCATGATAGTGGGTTGCAAAAAGCGTTCGGGCCTTCACCCGATCGTGAAGGTCTTCCGCCACTGCCCAGGCGATGGCCAGGCCATCAAAGGTCGAGGTTCCGCGACCAATTTCATCGACAATGACGAGGCTTCGCTCGGTCGCTTGGTTGAGAATCAAGGCCGTCTCCGACATCTCCACCATGAACGTCGATTTCCCGAGCGCCAACGCGTCGGAAGCACCAACGCGGGTGAAAATGCGGTCCACGATGCCGATGACAGCGCGCTTTGCGGGGACAAACGAACCGATCTGCGCCATGAGCACGATGAGCGCGGTCTGGCGCATGACCGTTGATTTTCCGGACATGTTGGGACCGGTGATCACCATCATCCTGCCAGAAGCGTCGTTCAGGCAGACGTCGTTCGGGACAAATCGTTCATCAGGAATGAGCCGCTCCACGATGGGATGCCTCCCTTCGATGATGTCGAGTTGATCTTGTTGCATCACGTCGGGCCGCACGTAGCCAAACTCCGAAGCAATTTCCGCAAGTGAGAGCAGCGCATCGAGCTCTGCCACGGCCTTGGCCGTGCGCATCACGCGCGGTAAGGCCTCTGCCACCTGATCGCGAAGCGCGGTAAAGAGATGATACTCCAAAGCCTTTGATTTCTCTTCGCTGCCCAAGACTTTTTCTTCGTATTCTTTAAGCTCAGGCGTGATGTAGCGCTCAGCGTTCACCAGCGTCTGTTTGCGGATGTAATGCAGCGGAATTTTATCGCGATGCGCATGTGTCACTTCGATGTAATACCCAAACACCTTGTTATAGCGAACTTTCAGCGATCCAATCCCGGTCGATTCCTTTTCCTGAGCTTCCAAGCGAGCGATGAAATCTTTGCCGTGATGGGAGATGGTTCGGAGTTCGTCGAGGTCAGTGGAGATGCCATTTCGGATCATGCCTCCATCGCGCGGCGAGAACGGCGGCTCTTCAACAAGCGTTGAGGCGATGATCGAACGAAGATCGCTCAATTCGTCGAGTTCATGACCGAGCGTTTCCAATAAACCATGAGAGCTGGCGATCCCTTGTTTAATGGAAGGAATATGGCTGAGCGACAGGGAAAGATGCACCACATCGCGTGGGCTCGCATTTTTCATGGCGATGCGGCTCATGATCCGTTCAAGGTCATACACTTCTTTCAAGGCCTCACGCATGGCGTCGGCTACCGAAGATTCGATCAGGCTGTGAACGGCATTCAGTCGGGCATTGATGACCGCCTCGTCCAGGAGCGGATGCAGAATCCAGGTGCGCAAGGCCCGCGCCCCCATCGATGTCTTCGTGCGATCCAGATGTTCCAGCAGCGTATAGCTTCGTTCACCACTCAGCATGGATTCCACGAGCTCGAGATTGCGCTTCGTCGCTTCGTCCAGGCGCATACAGGTGCTGCCAGAAAGAGGCTGGATCGACGTGATGTGCGGGAGGTCGCTCTTCTGGGTGGATCGGAGGTAGTCCCAGGCAAGCGCGGCGGCTTCAGTGTATTGTGTAGGAGCAACGAATTGTGTAGGGGCGACCGGCCGGTCGCCCCTACCAGTTTCCGTAAACACCATCTTGGGAAAATATCGAGCAATCGTCTCTTTGAGTGAAGCCTTCAAAGGCCGATTGAACACCAATTCCTTTGGACTTCGCCGGGCGATCTCTTCCAGCAGATTTTCCGCACTCTGCACTTCTCCAGCTTCAAACCAACCTGTGGACACGTCGACAAAAGCCAAGCCAAACGAATTTTCCTGGGGAATAACCGCCGCCAGAAAATTATGCGATTTGGCGTCGAGGTGTTCGCCGTCAAGGACCACGCCGGGAGTAATGATGCGCACGACTTCGCGCTTCACCACACCTTTGGCCGTAGCGGGATCTTCCACCTGATCGCAGATGGCGATGCGCTTTCCGGCTTCAAGGAGTTTCGTGATGTACGGCTGGATGGAATGATACGGCACCCCACAGAGCGGCACCTGATGAGCTTCACTTCGGTTCCTGGTCGTCAGCGCAATATCGAGAATCTTGGAGGCTTCAACCGCGTCGTCAAAAAACATCTCATAAAAATCGCCCAGTCGAAACAGCAGAATGGCATCGCGATGGTCTTCCTTGATGCTCAAATACTGCTTCATCATCGGCGTGACGTCAGAGGCCAAAGCGGTGCTCATGGGACAATGCTCTCCAAAAGTTTTGCCAGAAGTCCGTAGGGATTTCGACCCTCATGGACATAGTGTTCAAGGAGTTGCGACAAGTGTTTATCGTGAGCAATTTTTTGCCGCATTCGAGAAGCAATTTCATCGCTCAAGAGATCAAAAAACAATTCACGACGAAGCATCTCGCGCATGGTGTGATAATCATGATTGTCTCTGGCAAAGGCGCGGTGGGCTTCGATTTGCTCGAGGATTCCTTCTATTCCCTCATCCTTAAGCGCCGAAGCAAGCAGAACCGGTACCTGCCAGGCTTTCTCATCAAGGGCCATCTGCCCCTGAAGCGCCGTGGAGAGGTTTTCCCCGCCACCGCGATCTGATTTATTGATGACAAACAGGTCGGCGACTTCAAACAGGCCGGCCTTCATGGTTTGCACGACGTCTCCAGCTTCAGGGACGAGCACGATAAGTGTCGTATCGGCAATTCGGGCGATGTCGAGCTCCGTCTGCCCCACGCCCACGGTTTCCACGATAATCCGGTCAAAGCCAGCGGCGTCCAAGCAGGCGACGATGTCCTGCGTCGCCCGGGAAAGTCCGCCGTGCGATCCACGCGTGCCCAGCGAGCGGATGAACACGCCCGGGTCGCTGGCATGCGACATCATGCGGATGCGATCCCCCAGTATAGCGCCGCCGGTGAAATGGCTCGATGGGTCGATGGCCACGATACCCACGCGTTCCCCCTGTTTGCGGTAACGGTGGATCAACCGGTCGGTGAGACTGGATTTTCCTGCTCCTGGAGGGCCCGTGATCCCCAAAATAGGGGCGCCTTTGCGGGCGTCATACACCGCCGAATGCAAATTCAGAGAGTCTTTGTCGTGGGATTCGATGGCGGTGATGAGTTGGCTTAAGGCTCTGATATTTCCGTGCTGGGCTTGGGTCAAAAGTGACACTGTCATACTATGACCAATAACTGACTGTCAGTTATTGGTCAATTGTTCGCACGCAACTCTGGCCTCCTCCCCACCCGATAATGGCTATGAGAGTAAAAACTTCAAGGAGTCCCGTATGATCGGCATTGTAGGCTTTCTCTGGTTAATCCCCCTCTTCGCAGGCATCGCAGCCGCAGCAAGCGTCGGCAGCACCGTGGTTTCCGTGGTCCAGGCGAATAAGGCTGAAGACAAGCAAGAAGAAGCCCAGGCAAAAGACGCCAAAAACGCCGAAGAGTTCAAAAACGCCCAAACTTACAAAGCCAATCAACAGGCGGCAACGACGCTCATGGAAGCGGGATCCATGGCCATGGTCGACTTGGCCCATGCAAATGATGCGAAAAATGAAACCAAGGCCCTCAGGCGCAAGGGGAGCCACCTCGTCCCAAACGGGCGGGAGGCGTATGACGTCGGCCGGCCAGTAGGATAAAATTTACTTTTAACTTTAAAGGAGAAAATTATGACAGACGCACCTCAGTATGTATCTCCCGGTTGGGATCCATTTAATACCATGCCTAGCATTAGTACAAAGATAAGCTTAGATTCGGTTGCCGGTGAAAATATTCTGGGGAAACAGATAGACCAAGCGGGAAAAGGGCTCTGGATGTCGTTCGCTGGTAAGGCCATTGACAGCATTGCCCAGACCATCCTCGGGATTCTTCAGATTGGAACCATTGGCAAAGCCTACGACGCACAAACCACCATCTCCGGCCATCAAAAAGCGGTGGCCGAAAAAGCAATAGAACTTGAAGGCAAGCGCAGCGACAACGGCAAAGAGGTCCAGATCAAATACCTTGAAACGCAGCAAGAGAAGGACCGCATGGAACGCAACATGCAGCTGCAGCTCGCTTCCATTCACGAGCGCGGCAAAGACAACCGGGCGAGCCTATACGTGGCGAATCAGGCGTTTTATGGAAACCCGGAAAAGGTTAAGGAGATATTATGAGTGATCCATTTGCAAATTTAACTTGGAACAAAGGCGGATCAGTTGTCGATGACATCAATTCTCGAATAAGTGACACGTCCTTAGTCCGTGAAACCTATGGCCCTTCACTCAGTGAAAGTTTTGACAGCCTCATGGGCGCCATGGGCTGGAGCATGCTGGGGTCAGCGATCAGCGGCGTGGCCAGCGCCATTGGACAAGTCTGGACCGGGATCATTCAGAACAACATGATGAAAAGCCGCATCGATCACCAGACCAAGATCGCGTCGATTCAAAAAGACGGTGCGATGGAGACATTGGCGATTGCGGACAAGGCGGAAGACAAACTTAAAGTGATCAATACCGAACACCGGCCTGCCAATGCCATCGCCCGCCAAGCGAGTGAAGGCGATAAAGCGGTCGAAGAAATGCGGCTGGCCGAAGCCAAGAAAACGGAAATCGCTGGCCACATTGATCAGGCCCCGCTTGATCAAGCGCTGCAGCGGTCGAAACGAACGGCGTATCCAAATGGTGAACCTCAGTCGAGGGCGACATGACCCTCGAGCTTGGCCATTTTGATTTCATGAGTTACCTTTGGGAAAACCTCGATAAAACCGAGGACGGCGAGCACGTCTGCTATACTCCCGAAGACATCGATGCTTTATGGGAAATGGGTTTTGTGGATACCAAGCAATTCTCGCTCGCCACCTGGCATGAAGCCTTTGCTGCGTACCGCACGTCGAACAAGAGCGTCATCATCAGCAAAGTCGCTTTTTTTAATTTAGACCGCTATCGCTACAAAGGCGAGATCCGGATCCCGTTCGACGCGATGAAGATCAATGAAGGTCAGTACACCGAAGAAGGTTTGGGCGAACTCTTTGACGTGAGCGTCAAACCGTCGGTGAAACTGTCGACCAGCGAACTGAGTATGTTCCTGAAAAAATTAAAGGCCGATTTTCGGAACCCCAATCATCTCATCAAAATCGGCCCCGAAGCCAAGCTTCGCATCAAGAAACTGCTGGACCAGCACCCTTCGCCCTTACGCAATTTTGAATTGATCTTTGATCACCTGTTCACGAAATATGAACGAGAAGGCATTCCTGAAAAAGCAACCAACGCAAACCTCGGCAGAAAAGCATCACCGCAGCATCAGCGGTCGTCCTTCACCACCACGCCACTCACCAAGAGTGAACTCCATGCGAAAGAACTGAAGACCCTCACCAAAGCAAATCTCGCCTCTTCTCACGCCTGCGAGAATACCTCCGTGACGCTCAAGCAATTACGAAGGTCTGGCAAAGGTCTCCGCGGTTAACCTTTAGAGTTTTTCACCAGCATTCGTCGACATCTGCCTCATGAGCGTGAGTTCACGTTCGAGCTGGCGAATTTTTTTATTCTTTGAGCGCAGCTCAAGCGACTTGTAAATCGTTGGCAGCGCTTCCAAAATCGCGATCATGACCATGCCGATGCAGAAGGCCAGGAGCAGCGCGAATCCCACGGGAATGGGCAGTGTCCGAACAGTGAAAATCCCTGGAATGGTAAATTTAAAGGCCATTTGATAGCCGAGGGTCTGAACGTCGAGGTTACAGTAAATGAAATTAAGCAAAACGAAAAAGATCAGTGCCATGATGACTGCGAAAACCACTCTCTTCATATCTCCCCCATTTTTTGGAATTCCCCAATGAGCCGATCATACGTTTTCTGCACGTATTCCGGAATCGAGCGCGTTTCGGCGATCACCGGGAAAAAGTTCGAATCCCCCACCCAGCGCGGAACGATGTGAAAATGCACATGGTCAAGAATTCCGGCTCCGGCCACCTTGCCCAAGTTAAGCCCACAATTGATGCCTTGTGCGCCGAGCACATTCCGCAAAATCGGAATGGATGCCGCCATGAGCGCCATCATTTCCGCATGCTCATCGCGTGTCAGATCATGAAGCTCAGCGATGTGCCGTTTCGGCATCACCAGAAGATGGCCGTTCGTATAAGGATATTTATTCATGACCACGGAAGCGAGTGTTCCATGATGAAGAATTAATTTTTCGCGATCGACGTTATGTTTGAGGATGTCACAGAAAACGCATTCAGTTGGTGATTTCCCGCGGACGTCTTCGATAAAATCCATCCGCCATGGTGCCCAAACTTTATTCATGATTTACTCGTTCTCGGAGCTCTTTGCCGACTTTGAAGAACGGAACGCGGCGTTCGGCGACGTCAACCGATGCTCCGGTTTTGGGATTGCGTCCCAGGCGGGCGCGACGGGTGCGAACTTCAAAGCTGCCAAAACCACGGATTTCAATGCGGCCCCCGTGTTGCAGCTGTTCCGTCATGCAGTCGAAAATGGTATTGACGATGACTTCAACATCGCGTGCCGCGAGGCTTGGCAAGTTCCCCGAGATAAATTCTACCAAATCACTTTTGTTCACTTTTCCTCCGCTTTTTTAGAATGTTACAAAGTCATCAAATTTCAGAACGCGCAAGTGGAATCCGCATGGATCCGTACGAATTCAAAAAATTTTCCACGTGATTCAGAGATTCACCCAATATTTTTCCCAGCCAATTCCATCCCTTTTCTTTGGGATAGATGAGAACCGGTTCGCCCGTCATATGACCGAGTTCTGCAGCACGCCTGATCGCCTGCGAAAAGCCGCCCAGTTCGTCGATAAGCTTTAGTTCAAGTGCCTGTCTACCGCTAAAGATACGCCCGTCGGCCAAGGTGAGAACCTCTTTTCTGTCCATATGGCGGCTTGCGGCAACATCATCGATGAATTGATCGTGCATGTCGTGGAGCAGTTGCTGCAGAAATGCCCGATCAGCGACAGACAGCGGACGATCGAAGGCCCCGATATCTTTGTATTTCCCACTCTTTAAGGTCTCATGGTGGACCTTGGCAAAACGCAGCAGATCGCCGATGTTGACGTGTTCCATGCGAACGCCGATCGAACCGGTGATAGTCCCCGGTGCCGCCAATATTTTGGTCGCTCCGCAGGCGATGTAATAGGCGCCTGAAGCCGCTACGGTGCCCATGGAGGCAACAACCGGTTTTTTCTGGGCGAGTTCACGGACCGCTTCTAAAATTTCCTGCGATCCAGCAACCGTTCCACCAGGAGAATTCAAGCGAAGGATGATCGATTTTAAGGAATCATCATGTGCCATCTCGCGAATGGTTTCGACGGCATCTTCAGCGGTGAGGATTTCCCCTTCGATAGGGATAACGCCAATTTTTTCGCGAGACGGGACTGCGATAAGAATAAGGACAAGTGCTGCGCAAACAGCTGCGAAAATAACGATTATTTTTCGCACCTTTCCCCCTCAAACGCTAAAAAGTTACTTTTGGATTTCGAGATAAAATTGGCGCTGTTCAGGCTGGGCTTTTTTCACGAGGCACGAGAGCTCATCACCGACGTTCACGCCTGCGGGAAGATCTTCCTTCTGAATCAGACCTTCGATTCCGGCTTGAACTTGGACCACCGCACCTGCGGCCGTAAGACTCATCACTTTGCCCGTGGCCTTGGTGCCTTCTTTGAATTTGCCCTTCATGAGATCCCAGGGATCATCTTGAAGTTGCTTGAGGCCCAGGGAGAAGCGTTCATTCTCGGGATCGATGTGGAGCACTACGGCTTCGACTTCTTGTCCCTTGGCGATCACTTCAGAGGGATGAACGAAATTTTGAATCCAGAACATGTCGGAAATGTGGATGAGGCCATCGATTTCAGCCCCGACGTCCACAAAAATTCCAAAGTCAGCGATGTTGCGAACCGTACCTTTGACTTTACTGCCGATAGGATATTTTTGTTCCAGCTCGAGCCACGGATTCGGCATGATCTGCTTGAGGCCAAGCGAAATGCGGCGTTGAGCCATGTCGACGTCCAAGACAATGGCGTCGACGTCCTGGCTAACGGAAAGAACTTTCGAAGGATGCTTGATCTTTTTGCTCCACGTCATTTCCGAGATGTGGATCAAGCCTTCGATGCCATCTTTGAGCGCCACAAAAGCACCGTAATCCGTGAGGCTCACCACTTTGCCATGGACACGAAGCCCAACCGGAAAATCGTTTTCCACATCTTGCCAGGGATCGTTCATCAACTGCTTGAGACCGAGTGACACCTTCTGAGCGTCCCGATCGTACTTGAGGACCACGACACGGATGTCATCGCCAACACGGTATAATTCCGACGGATGATTGATGCGTCCCCAGGACATGTCGGTGATGTGAAGCAATCCGTCGACACCGCCCAGATCCACAAACAGACCGTAGTCAGTGACGTTTTTGACGACGCCATTGAAAATCTGGCCTTCGGTGAGCGTTTCCAGGGTTTCTTTGCGCTGGCTGACGCGTTCAGTTTCCAAAATGGCCTTGCGTGACAAAACCACATTGCCACGGCGTTTGTTGAGTTTGATGATTTTAAAGCGATAGGTCTTGCCCACGTATTGATCGAGATTTTTGGTAGGACGGAGATCGATCTGAGAACCCGGCAAAAACGCTCGGACGCCGATATCGACCGAAAGACCACCTTTGACCTTGGTCAGCACCGTACCTTCGACTTCACCGTTCTGTTTTTCAATTTCTTCCAACCGCTCCCAGGCGCGAAGCCCGTCGGCACGCTCTTTGGAAAGAATGAGCATTCCCGCATCATCTTCCACAGCTTCAATAAAGACGTCGATTTCGTCGCCGATATTGGCCTTTACCTGACCACGGGTCGTGAATTGTTCGATTGGGATCTGACCTTCGGATTTAAACCCGATGTCCACGATCACGGCATCGCGAACGATGCGGACGATTTTGCCTTTCACAATCTCGCCTTCTTTGAGCGAGACCTGCTTCATGCTTTCCTCGAAAAGCTTGGCAAACTGGGTCTTCTGTTGATTCTCGGTGGGTTGAATGACGACTGGACACATAAACGTTACTTCCTTTTCTCTTTTATTTTTCGCTTTTTAAGGGGCGAAAGTGGGCGGACATGTAGACAGGGCAGGTTTGATTGTCAAAGGAATTTATCAATTATTTGACGTCTAGAACTGAATGGTCTCTCCATATTTCGGAATGACACTTGGCCATCGCAGGGTTTCCATCAAATGTGCTTGCATGCCTAAAAGCGCCGAGGGTTCGCCGTGCACAAGGATTACCTTCTGAGGGCGCTTCATCTGGGCCAGCCAGCGAACAATGTCGTTGCGGTCGGCGTGGGCCGAAAGATTTTCCAGGTGAACCACCTTGGCCCGAACCGAAACATCTTGCCCGTGAACCCTGATTTTGGTCGCCCCATTGACCATGGCTTCGCCGCGCGTTCCCGGCGATTGAAAACCGACAAACAGAATGGTGTTCTGAGGGTCTGGCGCAAACCACTTGAGATGATGCAACACGCGCCCACCGGTGGCCATGCCGCTCGCGGAGACAATCAGTTTGGGCCCCTTGGACTGCGAGAGCATCTTGGATTCTTCTTGCGATTCGATGGCCTTGGCCGTTTTGGCCAGCGCCCGCGCTTCATCCGCGGTCAAACGGTGTTCGTGGGTGTAGCGACAAAAAACTTCTGTGGCGAGAATCGCCATGGGGCTGTCGAGATAAATGGGAATTTCCGGAATACGCCCTTCCCGTTTCAGCCGATGGAGAATGTGCAGCACCGCTTGGACGCGACCCACGGCAAAAGCCGGAATCAAGATGACACCCTTTCGGTCCCACGCCTGATGAATGATGTCTTCAAAGGCCTGCAGCGGATCCTGATTTTGGTGATCCTTGTTTCCATACGTGGATTCTAAAAGCAGATAGTCTGCCTGACGAACTGGCTCCGGTGGTTTGATCAGCAGATCGTTCGAACGTCCGATGTCCCCACTCACCACGAGCTTCCCCTGATCCGTTTTGAGATGAATACACGCCGCTCCGAGCAGGTGTCCTGCCGGCGTAAACTGAAAAGAGAGCTTGTTCCCAAGCTCATGCCACGCGTGAAAAGGAAGCTGTTCAAAAAGCGCCAAAGCATGTCGAGCATCCTCCACCGTAAACAGCGGGAGGGCTGGCTGATGTTTGCTGAAACCATGCTTGTTCGCAAAGCGGGCTTCTTCTTCCTGCAAGTATCCCGCGTCCGGCAGGAGGATTTCACACAGCTCTTTCGTCGCCGCCGTGGAGTAAATGGGACCGATGAAGCCATGCTTACAAAGCGCTGGGAGATAGCCGGTGTGGTCGATATGAGCATGGGTGATGATGACGGCATCGAGCGATCGGGGATCGAATGGAAGGTCTTGCCAGTTGTGTACGCGGAGTTCTTTGAATCCCTGGAAGAGGCCGGCGTCGATCAAAATCCGTTGTTTGCCGGTTTCAAGGAGGAACTTGGATCCTGTCACCGTTCCTGCAGCACCCAGAAACGTTATTTTCATGATGTCATTTTAACTCAAGCCGGAAGTGCTGACAATGAAAAGGATTGAACCGAAGCAAATTTATCGCGATACGTCTTGGACTATGAATTCCACGTCACAAGACGTTGCAGGCGTTTCACATACGTTTGCTCCTCAATTGATGCAGGGAGTCTCGCAGAATCGGCATAATATTCAACCGTCTCTCGCATCATTCCTACCACAAGTTCACGAGCGAACATCGGCTCATTCACCGTTTGCGACATAGCACGTTGCAGCCGATCATTAAGAGCAGGAATTGCAGCATGCATCATGCTTTCACCAACTTCACTGCCCAGTGAGAGAAAAACGAGTTCGTCGGCCCGGTAAAGGCTGCGTGTCACGATCTCCGGATTGCTCTCCAACCACACCGCCCATTTAAGGATATTTCTGATATAAAATTCACTTAATGGCCGAGTGGAATCTGCGAGATATGTAAAGGGAGTATGGTCCACACGTTGAAACGCTCCTCTTTCTCCCTTTCTCATCTTGTCTACTTCTGCGGCAATTATTCCCCGGCGCTCCAGTGCATATTCTAAAGGACCTGAAATACTAAAATTCAGCTTCTGCATTTTCTTCACGGCTATGACACCGGCGGCAAATAGTGCATTAGTGATTGTCTTCAAGGCGTAGGGTTCATTCATGGCTTCTTCAAACGCGACCGCAAGAGATTTACCCATGCGCAACCCATTTTCAAACTTCACTCTATCACGCACCATCAAGAGCCAACGCATCAAGAGATGATCATCTTCAAGCAATTCAGCAGACATTGTCTGCAACGTTGATGAGCGGTCATACAGGTCACGCGCACCTGCTAGACGTTGATAGGATTGCACTCCACCCACTAACCTACCCCCAGCTTCAAGCGCTTGTACGAGTGTCGTGAGTGCATAGCGCTCTTCGCCCAACTCTCGAACAACATAACGCCGAAGGACAGTTAAACGATCCACTAAGGACTTGGGCGTCGATAAATCTTCTTCCGAAACACTTCTCTGCAATAACAAGGATCTATCATATCGATCTCGCGCACCTGCTAAACGATAGTGGGTTTGCACTCCCCTCACCAACCTTCCTCCCGCTTCCAGCGCCTGCATAAGAGTCCCCAACGCATAATGATCTTCGCCTAATTCTCGAGCGATGTCATTTCGGAGAACAGCCAAACGATTCACTAAGGCCTTGGGTGTCGACACGTCCTCTTCTGAAATATTTTTCTGCAACAAGAGCGACTTATCGTATAAATCACGCGCACTGGCCAAACGTTTATAGGGCTGCGCTTCATTCGTCAGCCTCCCTCCCGCTTCCAGCGCCTGTACCAGTGTATCGAGTGCATAACGTTCTTTCCCTAGCTCACGAGACACATAATGCCGTATCGCTGCCAAGCGATCTACCAAGGCTTTTGGGGTCGATAGATCTTCTACGCCGATGCTTTCCTGCAACAAGAACGACGCATCATATAAATCATGGGCATTCGCTAACCGTTCATAGAATTGTATTCCCATCGCTAACTGCCCTCCCGCTTCCAGCGCTTGCACCAGAGTAGCAAGCGCATAGTGTTCTCCCCCCTGTTCTCGAGCTATGTCATATCGAAGCACATTCAAACGATCCACCAAAGCCTTTGGTGTCGACAAATCTTCTGCTGTAATGCTTTCCTGCAACAGCAAGGACGCATCATACAGATCGCGCGCACTCGCCAAACGAACATAAGTCTGCACTCCTCCTGCTAATCTCCCCCCAGCTTCCAGTGCATGAACGAGGGTGCTTAACGCATACCCTGGCAATACTTCAGCACACACCCCACGCGCCTGCCTTTGTTCGGCTACAATAGCCGGTCTTAATTCCAACAAATGGCTTGTGAGCAATTGAGGGGTTCCGAGATAGACATCTGCAATGCCTTGCAGAAGTGGAGAGCGCTCATAGAGATTGGCAACAGCTCCCGGCATGTTTGCAAAACTCGCTCGAGCCATAATTGGGTACATGGTGACCATATTTTCCTCTTCATTTGCATTATCGGCTCGCACAGAAATTTGTTGCTAAGGATGGATTCCCGCTTACGACATGCGGGAATGACAGCGGAACTATGGCAGGACTTCGTAGTGGAGCGCCACATTGGGATCAGATCCCACGCGTTCTTCCAGGACATCGAGGTGATATTTGGCGAGCATGGGACCCGTGAGATATTGTTTGGTAAGAGCTTCAAGCGCGTCCCGATTGCCGCTGGCATAGATGGAACCAACCGTGGTCATCAGCGATTCGATCGCTGCCGGCAGTTTAGCGTAGTTGATCTGCCACACCTTGTCCGCGTCATTAAAGGATACGGCGCCTTGCTTCACCAGCCAACCGAACTGAATACCCGCGAGTTTCGCGTAGCTGCTGCGCGCCTTGGTGAAATCATCTTTGGCATAAAGATGTTTTTTGAGATGCCCGAGCATCCACATCACCCCTGCCGTGTAATTCGCTTTCACGCGGTCTTTGGTGTACACACCCTTTTGGAGCAGATACTCTTGGAGGGACATCGCTGAAGTCTGAGCCTTAAACTCTTCCAGAAAGCCAGCCGCCTCGCCAAAGATTTCTCCGGCAGATTTTCCTTCTTTGGAAGCAATCTTGAATTCGCGTTGAGGGCCCAAGTTGTGGG
>JACQOX010000080.1 GCA_016202335.1 Deltaproteobacteria bacterium | reverse complement strand
GCGTTGAATATTACGACCCGCGCAAAAGTGAATGGGTGCGAGAATGGGATTCCGAGGCCTTGGATTGGAGCGGACAGCTTCCACGGGCGGTAAAAATCACGTTGGCTTTACCTGATCCAGACGACCCTGAACAAGAGATTGAGATGTCGACGGCCGTGCTGCTGCCGCTCACGACGCCTATTAACTTTTAACTGAAGAGTCATGAAGAAGACGGAAATCAAACCGAAGACAAAGCGCGAACAGGGCATGGCCCTTTTGATGGTCTTGTCCTCCATCGCCATCATCACCGTCGCTGGTGTGGAGTTTGCCTATAACACGAATGTGGCGTCCCACCTCGCCTCCAATGAACGCGATCGGCTTCAATCGTATTATCTCGCAAAATCGGCACTCAACTTGATGCTGCTGGAACTCAAGTACGACCGCGTTTTCCGTCAGGTGGTGACGAATCAAAACCTCGGGCAATTTTTAAAGGAAAAGGCCAATCTTCCTCTCTGTCAACAATTCCCGCTGTCGACGTCGCTCATCCGTATGGTTTTTGTCGGTGGCGGAGGCGGCGAAGAAGGTCGTCAGGAAGCGGTGCCAGAGACAAGTGAAGCCATTGAAGGCGCGCAGGCGGCGGCCAGCCTGGGGCAGGAAGCTGAGGCCAAGGCCTTTCTGGATTTCGAAGGTGATTTTGAAGGGGAGTGTATCGATGAGAGCACCAAATTTAACCTCAATGTTTTTGCCAATCTGAATCCAGAAGAACGCACAATTGTGGAAGGGAAACAGAACCTTTACACGCAGTTCAAACAAGAACTGTTGAAAATTTTAAAACACCCCAAGTACACCACGCTCTTTGAACTTTCCGAAACGACGCCAGAAGAGGCTGTGCGCAATATCGCAGACTGGGTTGATACGAACGAGCAGATCAATGATCGCGATGGAAGTACGTCAGGCTCAGAACACTCGCTCTATGAACGCATGGGGGTTCCCTATAAGACGAAAAGCGATAAATTTCTTTCGCCGCAAGAAATTCATCTCGTCGCGGGCGTGAACGATGACTGGTTTTCCCCCATGAAAGATCTGTTTACGATTTACGGCGACGGGAAAATCAACATCTGTTCGGCAAATGATGATCTCGTCAAGGCGATCATTCAGACGTACATTGAAGCCACGCCAGGCCTTCCACCGGTGCGCCTGCATGACACCGAAGTCATGGATCGTTTGACGGCGGCGGTTACGGAAGCCTGCACGTCAGGTGGTGTTGGCGATCAGATCGTTGATGCCGTGGAATCCAAGCTTCGTGCAGCCTTGACAGCAGCCGAGGGTGAAACTCCATCGCCAGAAGGTGTGCCAAATCAAGCACCGGGTGCAGCTCAATTTTCAACCGGTCTCAATAGTTTTGTGACCGCGAATTCCCGCTACTTTACGCTCAACCTCACGGGACGAGCAGGGGACACGACGACCAAAATTTCAGTAGTGGTGAATACCGAAGACAGTGATCCCAAAAGATGGTCATTCCTGTATTGGAAAGTCTATTGAGTTCTGTTAGGGGAAAAACATGCCACAGCGTATTATCGGAATTGATATCGGAAGCTACTCCGTCAAAATTGCGGAAGTCGTGCGCGGTTTTCGCTCATTTGAATTCGTGGGATTTTACGAGCGGCGGATCCAATACAATGAACTGCTTTCGCCCGAAGAGTCGATCGCCATCGCCCTGCAAGGGCTTTTGGACGACCATCATGTGACGTTTGATTCCTGCATCACGAATTTTCCGAGTTCGCGGATCTCTTCACGCATGCTGACGTTTCCGTTTGGCAGTCAAAAGAAGATCGATCAAGCGATCGATTTCGAACTCGAAGGTCAAATCCCTTTTGAGGCCTCGGAACTGGTGCTTGACTATTCTGTCGTGTGGTCCACGAAAGAAGCGTCGCGCGTCTTGGCGCTTTACGCGCTCAAGAAAGATTTCAGCAAGTACCTCACCATGCTCACGAATATTGGCATCGATCCCCGGGCCGTCAGCGGACAGGGCGTCGATCTCATCAATTTGGTGGCGCTCGGCATGGTGCCGCCCGAAGCGCCCTACGCGATCATCGACATCGGCCATGAAGCCACCACCATCAGCATCTGTCGCGGTCGCCAATTGGCCTACGTCCGGGGGATCTCCATCGCTGGTAAGGCCATCACCCAGGCCATCGTCGAGAAACTCCATGTTTCGCTCGACGAAGCGGAGCGGATGAAGATCGAAATGGGGCAACTTTCGACGCCGCTGGATGAAATGGATGAAACTACGAGGTCTGTGGTGGAAGCCATCCACGGAGTTCTGGAGTCGCTGCTCATCCATCTGCGTCAAACGTTTTTTACTTATCGGGACATGGAAGGGACGGCCATCGAAGGCGTGTATCTCTGCGGTGGGACGTCGCGCATTCCCGGCATGGATTGGTACTTCTCCGATAAATTGAAACAGAACATCGCCTATCTCAACTGTACGGATTTTCATTTTTGTAAACTCGAACGCGCCGATGCCCACCGCCATGTGGTTGCCGAGGCCCTGGCCTTGGCCCTCAAGGGCGTGGCCCCCGGAGGTGCTCCCGATGTCAACTTCCGGAGAGATGAGTTTGCCTTCAAGGGCGACGTGGAAGAGATCGGCGGCAGTGTCCGCCATGTGGCCATTGCCTTCGGAGCCGTGATCGCCTTGGCCTTGATTTCGTTTACGACGAATTATTACTCGTTGACGGCCAAACAGAAAAAAATGGAAGAGGACGTGAAGGCGCTCGTCAAACAGGCGCTGCCCGACGTTTCGGGGCGGTCGCTCAAAACTCCTATGGCCGCGCAGGCGGCACTGAAGGCCAAAGAAGCGGAGATCCAAGATCGCAAAACGAAACTGGAAAGCCTTGTTCGGGTTTCGCCGCTCGATGTCTTTAAAGAAATTTCGACGATCCTTCCCGGAAGGACCGACTTGGTTTTGGATATCGACAAACTCAATATTTCCCAAGAGCGGGTTATTTTTTCGGGCTTCACCGATTCTTTCGAAGCGGTTGATCGTATCAAGCTGTCCCTCCAAAAATCGAAGATGTTTCGTGGAATCACCCCAGGAAACGTTCGCAAAGGGGTCAAAGGCGAAATCAAATTTGACCTGTCACTCGATCTCCAGAAAGAGGAGGGGGTCTAATGGCGCTTAAAGGTATCTCCTTTTCTTGGGATAAATTAAAATTCGATCGGCTTTATGCAACGTACCTCGGCATGACGCCGCGTGAGCAGCTTTTCGCGCTGGGGGGAAGTGTCCTGGTGGTCATCTTAGTCGTGGTCATCCCGTTCATCGTGGCTTCACGAAGTCTCAGTTCGCTCGGGCGAGAGCTGGAAGAAGGGCGAAAGAGTTTTAAGCAGATGACAAAACAGATCGAAAATTTTCATCGCGCCAAAGCGGAACTCACAGCGCTTGAACAAACGATGACAGGCGGTTTTGATCCCGCCATTGCTTCGACCCTCGAAAATCTGGCGACCAAGGCCGGGATTCAGGAAAAAATCGATGCGCTCAAGGCCAAACCGCAATCGCCTTCTGACTTTATCGAACAATCGTCGGTCGACGTCCGACTCAAGCGGGTGAAGCTCAATGAACTGGTGGGCTTTTTGGTGGACATTGAAAATCATCCTGAAAAAATTCTGCGCCTGGAAAATCTCGATATCAGTCCGCGCTACGACAATAAACAGGAACTTGACGCGGCATTTACGGTTTCAACGTTTAAGCTCCGAACCGAAGAAGTTGTGGAGTAATGCGCCATGAAATTCGTTCGTTTCATTTTATACGCGCTTTTTTTTGTGATCAGCTTTGCTTTTTTTCTCTACGCCGCCTTTCCCTATGACCTGCTCAAGGAT
>JACQOX010000076.1 GCA_016202335.1 Deltaproteobacteria bacterium | reverse complement strand
TATTATCGCCTGAACGTGGTCCCGATTGAACTTCCACCGCTTCGCAAACGCCGTGAAGATATCCGAGCGCTGGCGCATCATTTTCTCGAAAAGTTTTCGAGTCGAGGCGAAAAGATTTTCCATGAATTTTCGGCCGAAGCCATGGAAAGGCTTTGTGTCTACGACTGGCCGGGGAATGTGCGGGAATTGGAGAATGCCATTGAACGCGTGGTGGTGCTGCATAATGACAGTATCGTGAAGCCACACCATCTTCTTCCGGCCGTCCGCGAAGCTGAAGAGACGAAACTTCGCAACGGCAAAGAAATTGCCGTGGCCCTGTCGGGGCACGGCGATCGCATTCTTCCGTTAGAACTGGTGGAGCGCTATGCCATCGAGGCTGCGCTTGATCAGTGCGACAATGTGGGAGAGGCGGCCAAGGCCCTCAAGATTGGGCAGGCGACGCTTTACAGAAAAATTAAGCAGTATGGTTTAAGAATGTAGGGGCGACCGGCGGTCGCCCACCAACGAAAGGATTGTATATGAACATCAAAATCGATGCTGTAGGAAACGTGGCTGTGGTGCGCTGTGGAGGGTCGCTGGACGCTGAAAGTGTCGGCATCTTTAAGAAGGCCATGACGGAACTCGTCAACGGCGGATCCACCCAGCTGGTGGTCGATTGCGAAAAGCTTTCGTTCATCGACAGTATGGGCCTGGGAGCCTTAATTTCCTTGCTTCGGCGGGTACGCAATCAAAACGGCGATCTCAAAGTGGCTGGTTTGTCGGATGACGTGAAGACCATTTTTGAAATTACGCGGCTGCATCGCCTCTTTGATGTCTGTCAGGACACCAATGCAGCCTGCCGCCAATTTAAAAAGTGATTCCCTTTTGCCTCAACTTTACGATGAGAAGTTCGGTTCAGTATCACCGCCTGCTTCGGTCGCTGCTCACCTGCATTCAGCAAGCTGTGGGGCCTCGTCTCTTCCCCCGCAGGGCCGTGTGGCCGACAACTTTGGCCTTGATTGAAGCGGTCAATAATGCGATCTGCCACGCTCATCGAGGAATGACTTCTCTTCCCATCGTGCTGAACATAAAGCTTTCGGCGCGAAAGATCGTCATGGAAGTAAAGGATCAGGGACGTGGAATTCCGAAAGAAAAACTGAAACATCTTCACTTGGTAAAGCCAGAAGCCATGCATGGTCGCGGGTTGTGGTTGATTCATCACGAAATGGATCGTGTCATTTCAAAACGGAATAACAACGGACATTCGCTCATCATGACGTGGGCCAAAGAAAAATGACTTCATCGCACGAAAATCATGCCCTGGATGTGGTCCATCGCCTGACCATGGCGATTGCGGCGGCTTCTGACCTCGACCAGATCTACGACTTGGTGCTCGACTGTGCGGCCCAGGTGCTGCACGTCGAAAAAGCGTCGATCATGGTCTTTGACCCCGCGATCGGCGCTCTGCGCGTTGTCGCTGCCCGCGGCATGGACCCCGAACTCATGAAGACCGCAGTCGTGCGCATTGGCGACGGCATCAGCGGAAAAGTTTTTTCGAGCCATGAGCCGCTGCTGATCGAGGATATCCGCACTTCGCCGATCGGGCCTCGTCCAGGGCGGTATCGCACGAACTCGCTCATGGCCGCGCCGGTCACATGCTTTCCGCTCAAAGTGGGCGAAGAGCCGATCGGCGTGATCAATGTCACCGACCGCGCCGATGGGACCCCTTTTAGCCGAGACGATCTCACGCTCCTCAACACCATCGCCAATCAGGCCGCGGCCTATATCCACCTCCGCCATCTCTCGGATCAAGTTCGTGCTGCGGAACGACTGCGCGAACAGATCGAAATCGCACGGCAGATTCAATATCGCCTGATTCCAACCATTCCTCCGTCGACCGAAGGTTTGGAAATCGCCGGCGCGCTCATGACTGCAGAAAGAGTGGGTGGAGATTATTACGATTGCTTCAAAGGCCGGACGACGCGACCGTCTTTTTTGATCGCCGATGTTTCCGGGCATTCGATCGGTGCGGCCATGATCATGGCGTCGTTTCGCGCTGCGGTCCGAGCGCAGCAGGATTCGGACTATTCGCCGCAAGTGCTCATCCAACGCGTCAATCAGATCATGTACGAAGATCTGTACCAATCCGAACAATTCATTTCCATGGTCTATCTGCAATACCTTCGTTCGCGGCAGATGATCCAATTTACGAGTGCAGGCCATCCACCGCCACTTCTTTGGCGCGCAGCGGAAAAGAAAATCGAAATGCTGACCACGGATGACCCGCTCATCGGCATCGACTACCAAAGTTTATTCCATGAAAAAAAATGCGTTGTGGCCCCAGGTGACGTGATCTTACTGTACACCGACGGCGTCATCGAAGCGCAGAACAGCGAGGGCACAAGGTTTGGTGTCGAGTGCCTGAAAGAGTTGCTCAGCCGCGTGGTTCATCTTTCTGCTCAGCTCATCATCGATGCCGTTGCAGACGAAGTCGCCCGCTTCACCGAGCCAAAAGCTCCGACAGATGACGTCACGTTGCTTGCTTTAAAAGTGCTATGAATTTCTCCGAAGCTTCAGAATATGTGTTGGGGCTGAAGCCCCACGATTTTCATCTTTCGCTGGGTGCCATCGAAAAGGCCTGCGCCATCTTTGATCATCCCGAACGGTCGTTTCCTTCGGTGCACATCGCCGGCACCAACGGCAAAGGATCGACGGCAGCCTTTTTGCGGGCGATTTGTCTCCAACATGAGATCGACGTGGGACTGTATACGTCGCCGCATCTCATCGATGTCCGTGAACGGATCCAGATTGGGCATGGGATGATTCCGGAAGATGCATTCACGGCTTTGACAGATGAAATGATACAAAAAGACCTTCGACTGACGTACTTCGAATTTCTGACCATCATGGCCTTTCTTTATTTCCGCGAGCGGGAAGTTCCGCTGGCGATCATCGAAACTGGACTCGGCGGAAGGCTCGATGCCACCAATGTCATCACCCCATTCGTGTCTATTCTCACTCCGATCGGCTTCGACCACATGCGACATCTCGGTGACACGCTTGCGGCCATCACTGTTGAGAAATGCGGCATCATCAAGCCCGGCATTCCTGTGGTTACTGCGGTTCAGCAGCCCGAGGTCATGGCTGTCATCCAAGAGACGTGTGAGCAAAGAGGATGCGAACTCACCATCGCTTTGCCCGAAGAGATCGATGCGCCGCTGGGACTGGGCGGTGAACATCAGCGACAGAATGCAGCCTGCGCCGTCGCCGCGGCCAAGATGATGGCATCACGTTTCAGCCTGACGGCGCTCGAAGACGCATTGGCCTTTGCCACGTGGCCCGGTCGTTTGGAAACGGTCTGGCAGCATCCCAAGGTGATCGTCGACGGTGCCCATAATCCGCATGGTGCAGAGGCTCTTGCTGAGGCGCTTCAAAAGCTTGCGCCGCCGAAAAAAATTTCTCTGATGTTTGGAGCTTATCAGGACAAGGATGTGCAGGGGATGCTTTCTGCTTTACTTCCAAAGGTGCGTGAGATCATATGCGTTTCCGCGCCCACGGAACGGGGGATGCAACCGACCGCAATCGCTGAACTGTCGAGGGAAAGCGGGAAGTCAGTAATTTTATGCGATTCAATCCCAGATGCATTACATTTTTTTCTGACCAAGGCTTCCGCTGACGATATTTTCATCGCTGCTGGTTCCTTGTCCATCGTCGCTGAGGTAAAAAAATATTTTTATGACTTATCCGAACACTCGCCTTCGTCGGCTCCGCAAAACCGAAACGCTTCGATCCATGGTGGCAGAAACTTCGCTTGAGCCACAGAAACTCATGTGGCCGCTGTTTGTGGTTCCAGGGGAGAAAGTGCGACAAGAAATTTCGTCACTGCCCGGGGTTTTTCACCTGTCAGTCGATACCTTGGTGAAAGAAGTACAAGCCGCTTGGGATGACGGTGTGCGTTCCGTGCTCCTTTTCGGTGTTCCTGAAACAAAAGACGTCAAAGGTGTTTCTGCCGCAGACGAAAACAGCCTCGTGGCACAGGCCGTGCGCGCGCTCAAAAAAGTGCTGCCGGATCTCATCGTCGCCACCGATGTCTGTTTGTGCGCCTACACGACCCACGGCCACTGCGGTGTGCTGAGCGAGCAGGGGGACATTCTCAATGATCCGAGCCTCGAACTTCTCGCCAACATGGCGCTGGCGCACGCCAAAGCGGGAGCCGATATCGTCGCGCCTTCGGACATGATGGACGGCCGCGTGGCTGCGATTCGACAGAAGCTTGACGAACAAGATTTCTCGTCGACGATCATCATGAGTTACGCCGCTAAATACGCATCATCATTTTATGGGCCGTTCCGCGATGCGGCCCACTCTGCGCCTTCGCATGGTGACCGCAAGAGTTATCAGATGCACGCGGCCAACGCGAAAGAGGCGATGCGCGAAATTGAGTGCGATGTTCAAGAAGGTGCAGACATCGTGATGGTCAAACCCGCGCTCGCTTATCTCGACATCATCCATCGCGCCCGTGAGCGGTTTGACCTGCCGATTGCTGCTTATCACGTGAGCGGCGAGTACGCGATGGTCAAGGCTGCAGCTGCCAAAGGGTGGATCGATGAACGAGCAGCGATGATGGAATCTCTCATGGCTATTCGCCGTGCAGGGGCTGACATCATCATCACCTACTACGCCCGCGAAGCTGCGAAACAACTGGCATGACCAAAAAACTCTATATCATCGACGGCGCGAACTATGTCTACCGCGCCTTTTACGCGATTCCTTCGCTCACAAACTCCAAGGGGCTGCCGACGAACGCTCTGTATGGATTTACCCAAATGCTCTTGGCACTCGTCCGCGAGGAAAAGCCGGATTACATGGTCATCGCTTTTGATACCAAAGAGCCGACCTTTCGCGACGAGATGTACGCTGAATACAAGGCGAACCGCAAAGCGCCGCCAGACGATCTCATCCCACAGTTTCCATACATCCGACCGCTGGTTGACGCGTTGGGGATCGCTTCGATTGAAAAACCTGGCTTTGAAGCCGATGATGTCATTGGAACCTTGGTGACGCGATGTGCTTCAGAGGACCTCGAGATCAGCATTGTCTCGGGAGATAAAGATCTGATGCAGCTCGTGGGGCCAAGGGTCTCGATGCTCGACACCATGAAAGGGATTCGATTTGGTCCCATGCAGGTTGAAGAGCGTTTTGGCGTCCCCCCGGAAAAAGTCATCGAAGTGCTGGCCCTTATGGGAGACAGCTCGGACAATGTTCCGGGCTTGCCGGGCATTGGTCCCAAGACCGCGACGAAACTCATTCAAGAATATGGTTCTGTCGACCATCTCATCGCCATCGCCGATGACTTGGCCGAAGGGCTTCGCGATAAAATCGTCACCCATGAAAAAATGCTTCGCATGTGCAAGGAGCTCGTGACCATCAAATGC
>JACQOX010000074.1 GCA_016202335.1 Deltaproteobacteria bacterium | reverse complement strand
TGGCAGCGGCGTTCCAGCGGATGATGCTTTTAATGCGGCGTTCGATCGCGAGATCTCCTGGATAGGGTGGCTGTGCGCTTCGTGGGATGGTGTTGATATATGGCGTTTCGTTGGGGAAAATAAATCGTGGCATTTCAGCTCCTTATGCGTTGTTGCGGGGAATGGGGTAGAACTAATTAATGCGTCAGTCAAGAATTGTTGTCATCGCGAGGAGGCTTTAGAACCGACGTGGCGATCTCTTGTTTTCATCGTCATCCCCGTGTTTTTATCGGGGATCTCATGTAGGGGCACGTTGCAACGTGCCCCTACGGTGTGGGGCAAATAGAAGATTGCCACGGCCCACCATACGGCGGGCCTCGCAATGACACGAATAGATCAATCTTTTATACGATTACGCGTCAGCGGAAACACCAATAAAAACCACACCGCTGCGGCGCCCATGGCAATAAAGGAATAAAAGGAGGCCATGGCAATGCCAGCCTTTTGCAGGACGAAAAAAAGAAAGGAGGTGACGCCCTTGCTCGAGCGATAGCCAAAGATGTCGATGACTTCCTTGGCACGATAGCGGGCGTCGAAGGGCAGCGGGATGTAAAACATTTCTTTGGAAGCTCGGAAGATCGAATAATCGACGGTCTTAAAGAGGAGATAAGCACTGCTGGCCACGAAGAGCGTGGGTTCTGCGATCAGATAGGCAAGCACGCCCAAGTGGATGAGCGGAATCGTTCCTTGGATCGCGCGCATCGGCACAAAGCGAAACAAGAGAGGAGCGACCAAGAACTGAAGGATGAGCGACGACCCTTCCATGAGTCCAAAAAAACGTCCAGAATACGCTGTCTGCTGGTCGGGATTCGGGATGGCCAGCTGCAAAAGACTTTGAAATTTGAGTTCCAGCACAACGGAGATGACCTGCGTGGCGACGATGATGACGAAAAGGCAGATGAGCAGCGGATTGCGAAATTGTTCGAGTCCCAATTTTCCGTGTCGTCGGCGTGCTTCTTCGAGCGTCGGTTGCGGTTCACCGCATTTTGCATAGGCCAGTTCGGCGAGGAGGATCGCCGGAAGCGCGAAGGCAGCCGCAAAAAGAATCATCATCTCGGTGCCAAACGGAACCGCAAACCGATGCAGCAGAAAACCGCCAGCTGTGGCGCCGATGGCGGCGATGCCGCAGATCGGACCGTACAGCCGCTTTGCCGATTCAGTTCCGAGAGTGGAATTGATAAATGACCAATACTGCTCGATGAGCAGGACGATGTAGACCTCCCGGAAAACAAACAGGACTGCGGTCGCAACCGAGCTTCCGGCTTGAATTGCCAGATAACACGCGATCATGACGAGGCTGGATCCCAAAGTGGTGAGGAGCAGCGTTCGTCGTGGACCGAACAGCGAGAGTAATTGGCCGTAAAGATAAAGGATGAGAAACGCCCCGATGGGGAGCAGGGCGATGACAAAGGGGAGATTGTCGACGCCGTAAGCGCCTTTGAAGAGCGTGTACGAGGTGCTGCGCAAGAATTCATAGCCGCACAGGAGAAAGCCGGCTGAGGCTGCTGATAAAAGCCCTGCGAGGAGATGCTTTCGTGGGATCATTTCTTTTTTTGCTTCTCCAGCCATTCGGCGTACGATTTCCCTGCGGCGAGGTCTTCACCAGTGAGAGCAACGGACTGAAGATCGTTTATTTTATAACGCACTGGTTCGCCGCTGCCTTTGAGAAACACGTCGATGAAATTGTTTTCGGGGATTTTGGGATTCGTGAATTCGCGGTTGTAAAGGAAACCTTCAACAGGATTGCCATGTTTGAAGGCAATCGTCACATTGCCGCGATAATTAAAGGCCTGTTCGATTTGTTGCTGAAGTGAAATGTCGGCATTCATGCTTCTATCCTTTAGTTGCCGTCACTGACCAATAACTGACTGTCAGTTATTGGTCAGTGTTAGGCTTTCCGAGCGCGGATGGCGATCATCGTCCAATAGCCGCGTACGCCAAAACGTTCAGATCTTTCAAGGGTCCACCCAGCTTTTTCAAAAAAATGTGTCAACTCTTCAAACGTATAAATCTTTCGAAAGCCGGGATCGCTGCATTTCATCCACATCGTATACATTTTTGATTTGAGGTTGCGATTTTCCCAATCGACCAGCGTAAAGGTGCCACCTTGCTTGGTACAGGCGTGAGCGCTCTGAAAGAGGGTCAGCGGGTCGGGAAAATAATGTAAATTGCTGATGCTGAAAACGGTGTCATACGTTTCTGGCGACCAGGTGTGCGAACCGGCATCGGTCGTGAAAAAATGAACGTTGGGAGCGTCGGCCAGCTTTTCGCGGGCGCGATCCAACATTTTTGCGGAGATGTCACAGCCGTCGATGGCTAATCGCGGAAACTGCTTGATGAGTTCAACTTCAAGCGTTCCGGTGCCGCAGCCGATGTCGAGAATGCGTTCGTGGCCTTTGAGTTTCGTGACCTCAATGGCCCATTCAACGGTTCGTTGGACGTAAGTGCGATAGATCCAGTCGTAAATGGACGCGAGATAATCGTATTTTTTGGAAACGAAGGCTTTTTCTTGTTCCACGTTATTCTCGGGGAGCTTTTTCTTTGTCATGCTTTTGGACGAACTGTTTGATGTCCTCAAGGTGTTCGAGCATGAGCTTGGCTTTTTTGACGCCAAAGGAGAACGGATAGCGGTCTTCTTGGGTGTTTTTGAGGACGAGCACAGGACTGCCTTTGTATTCAGATTCTTCGACGATAGCCATAATGACTCCTTGGTGGAAAGTGTGGGTGCGTCCTTACAGAATTCATCCGGGATCTGCAATCGGATTTGCTCGCAACTTTTTCTGAAATTTGCCGATAATAAGGATACGAGGTTATGATGGTGTTGGCGCTGCAGCAATCGGTATTTATGTCAGGGTTTCCAGGTATTCCGTCCGGAGGGGTCGGTTTGCCCATGCTTGCCGACACCTTTTCCATCGGCGCGCTGACCGTAGAACGGTATACCGATCCAAGGTTTACTGACCCTGATTCCTATAAAGACGGCTCCGGAGACATCCGAAATTATCGCTTTTTGTTGAATGGAGCGCATGCAGATCGGGCCGATCTCGAGCAGACGTGGTTTCTTCGCGATCGTCAACCGCCAAGCCCCTTTGATCTGATGCAGCATTATCATGGTTTCAAAGTGATTCACTTTGGTGGAAATGCCGATGTCGTCGACAACGTGGTGCGTTTTACGAACCATACCGGTGAACAACATCAAATGCAGGTGGCCTATCCACGAACTGAAAAGATCCGTCGGCTTGTTGAGCAAGACCTTACGATGGTCCGAGCCATGCCGTTTTGGGTGGTGAAGCGGATTGTGACGATCATCTGGCCAACGGCCGAAGAGAATTTTTTAACAGAACGCAATGCTACCGGTGGATGTACAGAAGAGGATGTGAGCACACCTGCTCAACGCATTTTTTCCCTTCATATTGATCACGGGAACGGGGACAATCGCGCGCGCAATACTCTCTTTCATGAACTGGGACATGTCGTGGAGGCGGGTGAAAACGCTATTCGAGACCAAGTTATTCTGGCCATGGCGCTGGATGGCGAGCTGGTGGAATCCCATTTGGCCTATGCGCACTGGCGCGAACAATTCGCGGAATCATTCAAATGGTATTTGCAAGTGGGGGCGGACCGCTTTGGCCGTTTTTATCCCCATCGGGCGGATCTTATCTCCTGGTTGATGGGGCATGGCGAGCAACCTTTTCTATTATTCGTCGATGATAAAGATGCGAGGCTTCTATGACTTTATCTGCGGTGTACAGTGGCTGTTTGCTGATGGCTCCTGGTGGCATGGCTTCGGCGCTCATGAATCTGCCGAACAAGGTGCCTTCCAACGAAGTTTTGGCGGGCATGGCGCCGGCCATTTCTTCTTTGGCCAGTCATTTGGAGATGGGCGGAGTGCATGCTCAGCCTCTCCGTGCGATTGCGACGCTTGCCTCCGACCCCACGACGACGCAACTTCAAGCCGATCTCCTCATGCGACGGCTTGCGGTGACTACAGCCAATGTTCCTCTCAGTATCTTTGATCAAGCAGCCTTTGCCTCTGCGCTTGAACTTGGAGTGAGATTTCCTTCGACGCCTTCGGTTGATGTCGATACGCTGTATGCGAAGGCCGTGGCATTTCGTGAAAATGCATATCCGCTGTTTACGCCTGACGTGAATTTTTCAGATCGGTACGAAGTTGTAGGCAAGATCGGAGAGGGCAGTCAGTCGGTTGTGTATTTAGTGAAAGATAGAACTTCTGAAGACCACTATGTCGCCCGCCGAGCCAAATCGACGGCCGATTTGCAGCGCTTTTTGGACAACGCCAACGCGCTTGCGCGCATCGATCATCCGGGCGTGATCAGGATCCGTGAAATTCTCGAAGAACCTGCTGGTTCCTGGGGTGACAAGGATCCAGTCATGGTCATGGAACACGTCGACGCCCAGCCGCTTTCGCAGGTGCTTTCCGGACAGAATCATCAATTTACAGAAGCTGAATTGATCGAGATTCGGCGCCAACTGCTGGACGCAGTTTCAGCGGCGCACGAGCAGGGTGTGATTCACCGCGACATCAAACCGAGCAACGTGCTCATCCGTTGGGATGATGGCAAGCCAGTGGTGAAGCTGATCGATTTTGGGCTCGCCAAGTTCGATGGAGAAGCCACGCGCTCGTCGAGCCTTGGCAAAGGTTCGCTGGCGTACGCAGCGCCGGAAGTCTGGAACGCTGGGAAAATCATGCCTGCGACGGATATCTATGGCATTGGACTCGTGCTCATTGCGCTTGCCAAAGGAGAGGAACGTAATGACTGGGTTCAGAAAGAGGATCCAAAGGATGACGTCTCAGCTTTGCGAAAGCGAGGAAACCTCATTTCTAATCTGGATGCTGAGAACGGTATTGTCCTTCCGCCGCTGCTTGAAGCGGATTATTCTCGGGCATTTCTCGACGACCTGGCGCGGATGGTGGATCCGGATCCGGCGAAGCGGCTTCAGACGTTGGTTCCTGTGAAGAAGGTCCAAACAATGGATGATGCATTTTTTGGACGGGCATATGTGATCTCCTTGGGATTTTTGAGTGGGATGGGATTATTTGTTGATGGTCATCCGGTTTTGGGAGCTGTTTTAGAGGCATTGTCTGTGACCTCTTGGTATTGGCTTTGTCTTTCTCATATAAAATCTCCTGAGATCAGAGACGACGACCATGAACCCGCTGTATCCGCGCGAGCTCTGCCCACTGGCGAAGCGCCGATATCGATCAATGTCCCATCTGCAAAGCAAGAACCTGTTGCAGTCCCCATTCCCGAATTGGGGAAGACTGATGTTTAAAAGAATTCCTTGGTAAAGATATTGTAAACACTGTTACGTTCCATCCATGCGATTTGACCATCTCCTTCCCGACGTGATTTTTCAAGCCGTTGAAGCCCAAGGGCTTCGGCCGACGGGGTCGCTGCTTCCGCTGAACAGCTACGAAAATCGCGTCTACCAAATTGCGCTCGAAGAAGACGCTCCCATCATTGCCAAATTCTATCGCCCGGGAAGGTGGACCGAATCTGCGATTGCCGAAGAGCATGCCTTTTTGGAAAAACTGGCTGAAGCAGAAGTCCCAGTCGTTTCGCCGCTTGCGTTGAAAGCGCACGGGACAAAAACAACGACGCTGGGTAGGCTCGATTCGGACGGCGTCATCATTTATTTCGCACTCTTTCCCAAATTTCGCGGTCGCGAACACGATGAAATCACCAATGACGATCGTCGTTGGCTGGGAAGAATGCTCGCCCGCATGCACAACATTGGTGAGCATTTCAAATCTTCCCACCGCCTTCAACTGACGCCACAGACTTATGGCTATTCCAGCCTGGAATTTATTCTCAGCCAAACCTTTCTGCCGGCTGACCTTAAACAGAGCATTGAAGCGCATCTGCATAAAGCGCTGCAGCTGATCGAAGTTTATTTTCATAAGGATATGAAAGTCATTCCGCTGCACGGAGATTGTCATCCGGGGAATATCCTGTGGAACGCGCAAGGACCGCATTTTGTGGACTTTGACGACATGGTCATCGCGCCACCGGTGCAAGATGTGTGGATGCTGTTTAATGGCAGCGAAGAAGAAAAACGCGAGCAGCGAGAAGTCTTTTTCGAAGGCTATGAGATGTTCCGTCGTTTTGACGCATCCACGCTCATTTTGAGCGAACCGCTGCGCACGCTGCGGATGATCCGCCATGCCGCCTGGATCGGCGGGCGCTACGAAGAACCGCTCTTTCAGCGAGCGTTCCCGTATTATCGCGAACGACGCTACTGGGAAGAATTTCTGCTGCAGATCAAAGAGCAAATCTCGCTGCTGCAAGAGTTTTCATAAATCTCGATATCCCGCAAAACCAATTTCGATAAGATGATCCGCGGAATAAGGAAGTCGGATGATTTCTCCCTCGTGGATATAACCTCTATTCGCCGAAGGCCAAGGTGGCTTCGTCCCATTGTTGATGGCAAAAGGAAGAGCATTGGGTTCTACGGTTTCGATTTCAAAAATGTCGTCGCTCACATGACTGATCATCAAGTGTTGAGCGTCGATGGTATGGGGCAGAATATCGAAATGATCTCTTCTAAGGATTCCCTGATGGACCTTTCGGCTCAGGTGAAGCCAGTTTTGCTTTCCCTTTTTAGAAAAAAGGATGTGTGAGCCTACAATGGCGATGCCTGACCAGTCGATGGGTTTGGCCATGAGAAGACGAGGGAACAGGCCACCAAATATTCTTTCAATCCTGGTATAAGGATAATGCTGAATGCCCATCATGGCTTGGATATGAGACCCCATCATTTTTCGGATTGTTGGTTGAGGAAGGTGTGACCCGGGAAGAGTCCGTGGAGTGATGGTTGGCGGAACATTTGAAGAAATCCAACCGTTGTCGGGTCTTGGGGGATCAAGGGGATAATCGCCACCTATTTGCGTTGGGACATCCGATTCAATGACAGTAGCGGTGGGATCGACCTTCCGGTCTTGACTGGGCAAAGGACGATGAAAGTAGACGTGGATGGTGACATTATCTTCTTTATAGTGGCCGACGATGTTGCCGCGCAAATTGTAAAAGGTTCCATGTCTATCGATCATGTGGTCAGGAAAATCCGACAGAAGAGCGACCTGGGTGAAGGTTTTCCTGCCTTCAGGTGTTTCCACTTCGACATCGTCTCTGAATTCTCCTTCTGTCGAAGATTCTTCACGGCGAAGAATGTCCTTGGCCTGTCGCAGCCGTCCCATGCGTATTTCCGCCTCTTGTAAGATATTCTCGACGGCCTCTTCAGGAGTTTTGGAGATCATCGCCAATTGAAGTAATTCTTCCGAGGTGAAATTTTCGAGCCCGTCGGATCCAGCAATGAGGTAGTCTCCAATTTCCAGAAAAACGTGATATTCATCTATATGAGGAAGAATATTTCCTCCAAGGAATTGTGTTACCACAGCAGAAGAAGGGTCCACGGAACGCATGATCGTGGTATTTGGAATTTCACCTCTATCCGCTCGATCTTGGGCCATGTTGTGGTCTTTCGTTCGGAAGATTGTTTTTCCATGACGACCAACGACTACAAAACAATCACCACAATTAAAGATCTTAGATCTGGCCTGTTGTTGGACCCAATCGATGACATAACCCACGCCGACGGTAGCGCTTCCTGGAGCTTCGGTGAGAATGAGGTGATGGGCCTCGATAAAGCCTTGGCGTAAGTCAGGCACTCTTCTTGCGAGATCATTGAGCAATTTATTGAATAACCTTGCGGCCACTCGGCTCGAGATGTCGCCTTTGGCAGTGCTGACGCCATCAAGGACCACAGCCCCTTGAAACCCCTGAATGGCGGCGTCGTCATTGGTTTTATGTCCGCTACCCACGCCGGTGTAGGTGGCGCTGGGGCCATAAGTAGTTGTTGCCTGGCGGATGATCATGCCTTCGCGCGGCTTTCCCGGGGCATTTTTCCCTGAAATCATGCCGGCACCAAAAATAAAGCGACTGACGGGAATGGGTAAACGGTGGATAAAAGACGTGATGTTCTCAGGATCATCCATGCTCATCAGCTGCGGAGCTACGATTGGAGCTGGGATTGCAAGATTGCTCGAAGGTATTGGAAAGGAAAACCCGAGAGGAAAGAATGCGATGCTCGACATGGCGCCTCCAAAATTTCCAATTTTTCTTGAGCGGCGCTGAAGAAATATCAACCTGGTTGTGTCTTAGGAAATTCTCTTACCAAGGGAGTTTGGGGATTTTGATCTTCTCCTGCAGTTTGGGGATGACCTGTTCCTGAAGCTGTTTTTGGGCTTCTTCTTTCACGAGGCTTTTTACTGCAGCTGAAGCCTTGTCTTGAACGAAGCCGATATCTGGCGCCACGTGCGGTGACATGGAACTGCCTGCGATCTGCAGGGGGACGATGAACTTGCCCTGTTCGTCGACCAAGAAAGAACGAATCTTTTCATTGGGGATGAGTTTGGCAGAAATGGCAGGGGGCAGTAAAAATCGTCCCTTCAAGTCGAGCGATTGATCGAGTCCAATGCTGCCGCTGAAGAGCGCGCCGTAATCTTGATAATCGAGTTCCATTTTGTCGGTAATCAGCTGACCGTTTTGAATGGTGAAAGGAAAAAAGATTTCTCGAAAAGGTGTTCCTTGAATCTCTCGCCCAGGAAGTTCGACGACATCTGAACGACCGGCGAGCGCCATTTTTACGACCTTCATCACCTCGTCGGAAATCGCGGACTTCATGAGATTCATGGTTTCGACTTTTCCGTCGACGAGTCTTGCCTCGCCTTTGCCATTCACGTGCTTGCGGGGATCTTCGCCTGCCGGCCGTTCGCCGTTCAGTTGTAAGGTGACATTGCCGCGGCCGGTCATGGCTTTGGCGAGCTCAGAAATGTCGATGAGTTCAAGCTTTACCGCGATGTCGTAGGGAGCGCGACCTTCAAGTCCCACGGTTCCTTCAGTATGTCCCGTTCCGCCAAAGGCTTTGAAGTCGAGCTGTTTGAGTTTGGCTTGTTTGGACGTGGCTTCCCACGAAGCCTTGAGCTGATTCAGCTCATAGGCATCATATTTTATTTGGTCCGATGCTAACGATCCGGAAAGTCGTGGCGATTCCAGGCTTCCTTGGATGCGAGCGCTCAGATCGAGTTTTCCGGACACGGGCAAAGGTTGGGTTTCTTTTTTTGCGAGTGAAACGAGATTTTCAAGATTGAGTGCCTTGGCCGTGAGCGAGCCATCGAGAAGAATATTTTTATCTTTGAGCCCGCTGATTACGCTGGTGAATCCCAAATTTTCTCCGGCGATTTTCAACGTGCCATCACCGACGCGAATCTCACCCTTGTTCATATCAAACCTGACCGGTGTTTTCAGGGAGATGGGGATGTTTTCGAATTTCGTGGAAAGGCTCACGTCCATGGGGCGATTCGGATCAGCGATCTGAATGTCAGCAATTTTCACATCGATCGGTTGGATGACCATTACTTTTTCCGGCGATACGGTGCGATCGATGGAGGTAAACGATGCGCCACTCAGTTCAACGGTTTCGATCAGGATGCGATTTGCCCACGATGGCAGCTCTGTTGGTTTTGCGGCCTGTTCTTTTTTCGCCGGCAGAAGATCGCTCAGGCTTGAGCCTTTGGATGTTTTGACGAGATGAATCGAAGGTTCCTGAAGTTTGAGTGAGCCGATGATGCGGCCGGAAAAAAGACTTTTGGCGTGGACCTGAATGCCTAGCTCTTTCTGAGTCAGTGCGGTCATGTCGCCAAAGGGCGATTGCGGTGCAGGCAGATGCTTCACCACGACATTTTTGATGCGAACACCAATGTATGGCCAAAATGACAGTTCGATACGCTCCAGCTTCACATCGGCGCGAAGCTCGGTTCCCAATTTTTTCTCGATGTCCGGCCGGTACTTGTTGATGTTGAAGGTGAGCGCAAAAATGAGGACGCCTGCGACGATGACAGCGAAAAATACGGCGATGCCAATAAAGACTTTTTTCATAATGACTCCCGGTTATTTTTTATCTCGAATGCGGTTCTGCTTATAGAGCGAGATGTGTTGGTCGGCAAAGGCAATTTCTGAACCGAGCAAAACCACGATCCACGAGTAATAGACCCAAATCAAAAAGAGGGGAATGAGTCCGAACGAACCGTAGATCTTGCTGTAAACCACGGCTTTAGCGGCATAGAGGGTATAACCGAATTTCGCGCCTTCCCACAGCAAAGCAGCGATGAATCCGCCGATCGCGGCAGAGCGGATGCGGACTTTCGTGTTGGGCATGATGAGGTACATGGCCGTAAACAGGCAGAAGGTGATGAGCCACGGCAGTTTTCCGAACAGCCATTTCTTCGCACCGCTTAAAAATATGACGTCATTCATAAACGTGAAGCTCTGCATGCCGGCGGTGATGCTGAGCGACAGTGCCAAGAATAAGGGCCCCAGCGTGATGAGCGTCCAGTACATCATCAGCCGAGTTGCGAAGGATCGATGGGATGGCGTTTTCCAGATGTGGTTGAAACTTTTTTCCACGGTGGAGAGGGTGGCGATGACGCTTAAAATGAGTGCCAAGAATCCGATCAGACCGATGGCAGTGCTGTTGTAGCGGTCGATGAAGAGTGTCAAGTATTCTGCGGCCTGCTCCCCCGTGCCCGTGGTGAGATTCTTCAGCAGAAAGCGTTGCAGGTCGACGACGATCTGTTCCATGCCGCCGAAGGCCTTGAAAATAGAGAGCGAGACGGCGATCAACGGAACGAGCGAGAGCAGGGTGGTATACGCCAGTGCCGTGGCACGCAGCGTGATTTGATCTTCGCCAAATTTCGTTCCCACGATTGATGTCAGGCGGGCGATGTAGAGAGAGAAACGCTTTGGCCATTTGAATTCGGTGGGATCAAAATCCCAGATGGTTTGGCGAAAGAAGACCAGAATGTTTTGCCATAATTTTTTTACGCGCATGCACTTCCCATACTACAGCATGGCAGAATGGCAATCCCATGTGATTCGAGAAATCGTAGTCTGCGCTCCCAACGGGAATCGAACCCGTGTCGCGGCCTTGAGAGGGCCGTGTCCTAACCGCTAGACGATGGGAGCAGTGGGCGTGCCCCTAACAGATAGCCTTTTTGCCAGCAAGCTTGATTTATGGATAGGGGAATGCCCGGTGGCAGGCTTTCCTGAACCTCTCAAAATGGCCTGAAAAGAATTCCCTGGAGTTCAGGTTTTACATGCGCTAGCGGCCGATGCCATGATTTCAGAAATAGCATCAAAACACTGGTCCGAGCTCTCGGACGAGGAATTGCTGACATGGCGTATCTGCGACCTACGACTAACGATTGCAGGAACGGATCTCGAGAAAGCCGTGGCAACCCTTCACAGGGAACTTTCTGCCAAGGGCATTGTTTTTCATCCTCCATGTTATTTAGGCGATGAGTGGTTTTGCCCGGATGGAGTCCCCGTGATTGCCATTCCATTTTTTCTCGCTCACCCGCGGCTCAAGCAGCTCGAAAAGAAAATGATCCTCGAAGTCGAAGGCGCCATCGAAGAAGATTGTCTTCGCCTGCTTCGCCATGAGGCTGGCCATTCCATCAATTACGCCTATGCGTTGCATCGCCGCAAAAAATGGCGTGAACTCTTCGGAAACTTTTCGGACGACTATCCTGAAACGTATCGACCGCATCCTTACAGCAAGCGCTTTGTCCGGCATTTGGATAATTGGTACGCGCAGTATCACCCCGATGAAGATTTTGCCGAAACGTTTGCGGTGTGGCTGCAGCCGAATTTTCCGTGGCGGGAATATTACCAAGGATGGAAGGCGCTTGAGAAATTGGAATACGTCGACCAACTCATGAAGGAGATCGCTGGGAAACCGGCAAAAGTAGAAGGTGGGAAGCGCATCTGCGAAGCTGATAAACTCCGCACGACGCTTGATACCTATTATCGTCGCAAGCGAAAGCTCTACGGCCCAGATCTGCCAGGATTTTACGATCGCGACCTGCAGCGGATTTTCCCGAAACTTCCGGAACAGGTGAAGAGCGAAGCTGCTTCCAAATTCATTCGCCGCCATCGCCAGGAAATCCTGACCAGCGTGTCGCGCTGGACCGGTGAGCCAAAGCTTATGATCAGCCGCTTGCTGACGAGTCTCATCGAACGCTGTCGAGAACTGGATCTGCGAGCCAGTGAATCTCAGCTCGCATTGCAGGTCGACATTGCGGCATATCTTACAATGCTCACCATGAACTATCGACAGCATGGGAAATTTGTGCGCATTCCTTGATCCCTTATGGTCATCTCTTCTGATAAACAATCCGCGCTGGAAGAAAAAATGTTGGCCCTCGGCATCCGCGAAGCAGATATCGAAGAACATTTTGTGCGCTCGCAGGGAGCAGGGGGGCAGAATGTCAACAAGACGTCGACCTGTGTCGTCCTGCATCACATTCCAACCGGTTTTCGCGTCAAGTGCCAGGTTTCACGCAGTCAGGTCGACAATCGCTTTTTTGCCCGCCGCATTTTGCTCGAAAAAATTGAGGCCCAAATCAAAGGTGAGGCCTCTGCCAAACAGCAAGAGATCGAAAAAATCCGCCGTCAAAAACGCCGCCGCTCCCGGAAGGCCAAGCAGAAGATGCTCGACGAAAAGCGTCATCAATCCACGAAAAAACAGCTTCGGATAAGGCCTAGCGAAGAAGACTGATTCCGAAAAAATATGTCGATAATACGCTATGCATTCACAGGAGAGAATACCCATGTATACTTCAACATTATCGTTTATGTGCCCCAGTTTTCAGGGAGGGAAAACCACCTCTATTGGGTATTCTACTTCCTTCCAAATTTTTCAGCCCAATACATCGTCTCAAATGACTGCTCGAGATGCGTTGCGTAATCTTTCAGCGGCCGCAGTCTCTTCTTATGACCAAACCGGTGCGCCGGGAATCATTGTGTTGGGTGGCAAACCGGGCGTTGGGAAAACCCATCTTGCAAAGGCAGCTCTTTTTGAGGCGGCTTTTGGGTCAGGAACCCTGCGCATGCAAATTCCTGGTCCGAATCTAGTTCTTGATCAGGGGGCTACGACTGCGAGAAGACACTTCATGCTTGGATTTAATACGGGGGTTGCACTCGCACCCTTTATCCATCGTGGTGGAATGATTCCAGACCCACCACCATCAGAAGGTCTGCAGCTGATGGTTCAACAGTGGGCTTTGAAGGACTTAGCCCAAATTCTGTATGATAATGGTAACGGTGTTGTACCGGATAGCCCATGGCAAGTAGAAGCTCTGAACATTGGCGAGAAAGAGAGCGGTGGCGTGCGATTTATGCTTCGTGCGTTGGTCTCCGTAGTGGGTGCAAAGGTCAATCCTGAGATGGAAAAGAAACTTTATTACGTCCCAATGGGGACGTCGCTGGAAGATCTTTCACGCCAAATCGCCAACGCGGCCTTAAGTGGTGCCCTCCTCGTTGTGGATGATCTCTTCTATGATTATGATGATACATCAAGCATCCCACAAAATGATATTACCCGTTTTATTGGTCTCATCCGACAATCAGAGGACAATCATTTCGGTATGGTGGTGACGACGAATTTTACCGAACAGGAAATGCGCGAAGCATTTACGAGGAATGACCCACGTGGGAGAGCTACTTCAGCCCTCTCTCTCGTCAGATTTATCGATGTGGACGGCCAGGATCTTCGAAAGAGAAGTCGAAGTTAAGTAAGCTGCAAATCAACGCGCGGATTGGCTTCGATGCATTTCTATGGAGCAACTACGTTTGCCAAGAATAAAAAATTAGCAACTTTTTTGGCAAACGGTCGATGTAGTAAATATGAACATCACTTCTTCTCCTTTAGGCCTCCACGGCTTGAGCGTCA
>JACQOX010000073.1 GCA_016202335.1 Deltaproteobacteria bacterium | reverse complement strand
GCGCAGGGTTTTGACCAGTTTTCCGCCGTCGAGATTTGCAGGTACGGTGACCGTGGTCACGGCATTCGAAGGATGATTCGTAAACAGCGGAAGTTCGAGTGCGGTAACCGCGGCGCGGGTGGCTTTTGCGAGCCACGCATGGCGCTTCCAGGTTTTTTCCAGCGTTTCGGCTTCGATCATGTGCAGCACCTGATCGAGTTCGATGTACAGGCTGATGGCCGGCGTGAAGGGATGGTCGCCAGCGTCCTGGCCTTTGCGGTATTTGCGCAGATCCAAATAATAGCAGGGGCATTTCGCATGCTCTGCCGCGCGCCAGGCTTTTTCCGAAAGGCTGACGAAGCTTAGTCCCGGGGGCAGCATGAATCCTTTTTGTGAGCCGGCGATGGTGACGTCCACGCCCCAGTCGTCGGGGCGGTATTCTTCGGCACACAGGCCTGAAATAGCATCAACGACGAGGAGTGTCTCAGTTTTGCGGGTGATTTCGCCAAAGCCTTTGATATCGAGTTTGACGCCGGTCGAGGTTTCAACGAGTTGCGTGAGGACCGCTTTTGCCGACGGATGTTTTGCGAGAGCATTTGCCAATGCTTCGGGAGCGAGGACAGCACCACGCTCCACGGCGAGCGTCACCACGTTGATGCCGTAGCGTTTGCAGATGTCGATCCAGCGTTGACCGAATTTTCCAGCATCGATGCAGATGGCGGTATCACCAGGCGAGAGCAGCGAAGCGACCGCAGCTTCCATGGCGCCTGATCCGGACGCTGCCAGGGAATAGACTTTATTATTGGTACAGAAGATCGGCCGCAGGCGTTCATGAACTTTTTCGAGCAGGGTGACGAATTCCGGAGTCCGGTGGTGCGGCAGCTGCTTCGCGCGCGCTTCAACGACCGCAGGCGGAATCATGGTGGGACCAGGAGTTAAGAGGTAGGTCTTGCGAAATGAAGACATATTTTCTCCTTATGATGGGAAAGTAATTTTCAAGTCTCAGAATATTTTTCGCTTCGCAACAATTAACTTGCTCCATAAGCTTAGGCTCGGTATTTTTCACGCATGAAAAAACTCCTGCTGCTCTTTTTGCTCATCGCATCGCCAGCCCAAGCGTTTACGACCACCGGATTTTCAGAGCCCGCGGGCATCGCGATCGATCCGACGACGCAGCAGATTTACATTTCCAATATGAACGGCAGCTCTGACAGCAAAGACAGCAACGGGTTTATTTCGCGTCTGTCGGCGGATGGCACGGTCGAAGCCACACGCTTTATCGACGGGGTGGCGCTCAAGATGGGACTGCATGCCCCCAAGGGCATGGAGATCGTGGAAAAATATTTGTACGTCGCTGATCTGGACGTCCTCCATGTCTTTGAATTACCGATCGGCAAGCCGCTCGCCGATATTCGCTTCCCGGAGAGCGTGAAAAACCTCATGGATGTGACCAAAGGCCCTGACGAGGCGCTCTATGCCGTCGATGGCCCTGGCAATGCGATGTATCGCATCGATCTGGTCTCCAAGGAAGTCACGATGCTTACGTCCGGGGATTCGCTCGGTGAGCCCTCTGCCCTTGAATGGCATCCTGGAAAGCAGATGTTTGTCGTGGCCAACTTTGGACTGGGGCGACTCAAGGCATTTGATGTGACGGGTAAGCCGATGTCTATGCCGGCGATTTTTTTACGGACGGTCAAGGGCCTGGCAGTGGATGAGTCCGGGAAAATATATGCATCGAGCCTTACGCTCGGCGGCGTTTATCGCATCTCGTCCGATTTTGTCGTGGAAGCGGTGCAGTCAAGCGTGGTTTCGCCGATGGCGCTGGCTTTTTCAAAGGTCAAAAAAGAATTCATTGTCATTCTCTCAGAATCCCAAGCCGTTCAATCGCTTCCGCTCAATTGACGGTCACCCAATCGAGCCGATGAGTCGAAAGTTGCTTGTTAGGCATCCACGGCTGAGAACGACAAGGTTGCCTGCGGGGGGCTCGTTGGAGCGGCCGGGAATAAAGGGGCTGATTCCACACGAAGGGGAGATGACACGGCAGGAGTTGAATTCAGTTCAAAAACAGGAAGAAGTGCATCCAGTTTCTCGCGTAAATCATTGTTTTCATTCAGTAATACTATTTGTTGAGCTTCAAGCCGTTCGCGAAGCTTGAGCCAGATCGGTCGAAGGAAAGGCTCCCGGACAAATTTTGGAGGATGCAGGGTATGGCCGTCTGGGACGCATTCGCCGGAAAAGATGCGCGTTCCCGGGAAGCGTTTCCGCGCGATTTCCGGAAGTCCACGTGGGTAGCGGAGTGTGGCCAGGGAAATGCCCTGGATATGTTTGGCGTCGATGGCAGCAAAGAGGTGGCTGATCAAATCGATGTATTGGCCAATCTCTGCGTCATCGCCTTTGATCGGGATGATGGGGTCGATCGTAAAACGCACGCGATAACCGGCGGTCAAGGCTTTTTCGGCGGCTTCCAAGCGCAGCTCAAGGGAAGGCGTGCCGCGCTCTTCGGATGCGATCAACGAAGCAGGGTTCAGGTACCAACAAAACGTGGTGCGGCTGCGGTGTTTGAGTTCCAGCAGGTGGTCGATAAACACGGAACGAGTCTTGATTTCGAGCGTGGCGTTCACCTTTTCGGCAAAAAACGGAATGAGGAGCGCGGCGTAGCCCAGCAGGGGATCAAACGCGAGGCCGTCGCTGGATTCGCCGATCACAATGCGGGTCGAGCGATCGGCGTTCGTGTGCAGGCAGGAGGCGAGTTCAGCAAAGGCATGTTCGAAGTCGACGTCCATCTGCGGAATGGTCTGCGGCGCACACTGGAAAGGACAATATGACAGGTCAAACGGATTGCCTTTCGCCAGGGCGAGTTCAAAGAGCGATTCGTGGTGGTCAAACGGATGCAATGGGCGGAGCGATTTACCGCGATGTTTAGAGAGAATCACCTGCCTTTTTGCTTCGGAAATATCTTCTGGGCGCTGGACGACGTCCGCGCTGTCGACGAAGTCGATGTGAGACGCCCGCAGTTGGGCGATCAGACGCAGCGTCTGGGGATGGGCTTCGACACTGCGGTCGATCCAGATCTGATCCGGCCGAAACGGCGGTAAGAATTTCTTGGGACTCTTTTTTGGAAGTTCCATCGTTTATGCCTGATACCAGTCAAAAATTTTCTGCCACTGTTGTTTCTCAAAGGCGCCTTTGATCTTCATCATCAGTACATTGAGTTCCTCAGGCTGGGTGAATTGATACTCCAATTTGAATTTCTGATTTTCAAAATACGGGTCGGTGATGAGTTTGGCGTGGTCGGGAAGTTCAAGGCTCTGGATGAGCTCGGCCAGCTTGTTTTGACGTTCGGTGAGCTGCGGAAGGCGAATGCCGCGCAAGGTTTGGCGCAGTGCCTTGACCTTTTCAGTTTGAGACGCGTCTGGATCTGCAACGATGGTGAGCAATTTGTAGCGGTCGAGGACGCTTTCCACGGAGACGCCGTCGCGGGCTGAGATTTCACGGATGAGCGAGAGAAGTTCATTGAGTTTGGCTCCGGACGGACGGATGTACGAAAGCACGGCCAAAAGCGATTGCTGCGTGGTTGAAGTAAATTCAGCGATGCGGACGGCCGACGTCAGCGCCATGTCCGTGGTGACGACGTGGTGGCGCATCTGTTCCGTAAGTGCCTGCAGTGAAAGCAGTTGGTGCAGGATCTTGTAGCTGGGTTCTTCGTTGAGCAGTGGCAGGTGTTGAGTGACCAGTTCTTCTTCCGAAAGCGAGCAGAACTGCTGCAGTTTGGCCAAGGCGTTTGATTTTTCGATGATGTTCATTTCGCCGCGAACGGCGTTGTCGTGAAAGTTCATGAGAAAGGCGCGGTCCGGCGGGATTTCGTTGTGCTCGCAGACGAGCGCCGGCACGGACTGGCGATTGAGTTCTTTCATGACTAATACGCGTTTATAACCCGTGATGATCTGAAACGTGCCTTCGGTTGTGTGTCGGACGGTAATGGGTTGCACGAGGCCGACGGTGCGGATTGAACGCTTGAGTTCCTCGAGGCGCGGTGCGAAGGTCGTGCGGTAACTGTCGTCGGCAATATTGATACTGGAAATGGGAAGATGCTGCAGTAACATTTGGGGCCCCCAAGCAAGATGAGTTGTTTCTTTTTCCTATGCATGAATTTGTTTTCGAATGACAAGAGTTTTTTGAGGAAATCGGTCATGGCAATTTCAGATGAAATCTTCATGCGCGAGGCCCTTCACCAAGCGATGAAGGCAGAAGCGAAAGGGGAGGTCCCCATCGGCGCAATTGCCGTTCTCGACGATGCTATTGTGGGACGCGCTCACAATATTCGCGAAGAAACGCATAATCCTTTGGGACATGCCGAACTCTTGTTGTTGGACAAACTTTCTCGAGAGCAAAAAAAATGGCGGCTTGATGACGTGACGATCTACGTCACCTGCGAACCGTGTCTGATGTGCGCGGGAGCGATGCTGCAGGCGCGCATTCCCCGCCTTGTCTTTGGTTGTCTCGACCCCAAGGCCGGTGCCTGCGGGTCTTTATATAATGTCGTTGCCGATGTCCGCTTGAACCATCAGATTTCGGTGGAGAGTGGCGTCCTGGCAGACGATTGCGGCCGGTTGCTGACGGATTTCTTCCGAGCCTGCCGAAAGAAAAGGGAGAAAATATGAGAGAAATTTTAGTTCCCATCATTATTATTTCGGTAACCCTCGTGATGGGCATTATGGCCAATCGTTTCATTCTTCCCCGTCTGCAGCGTTTGGCAGAAAAAACCGGGATTTTTCCCGTGACATCGATTTTTGCCAACCTGATCCGATTTACGATCTTCACAATCGGCGTTCTGATCATTCTTCAAACCTATGGCATATCGATTACTCCGATTCTCACAGCTTTGGGGGTCGGTGGTTTGGCCGTGGCGTTGGCACTGCAAGAAACGCTGTCGAATCTCTTCGCAGGATTGCATATCTTGGTTTCCAAAATGGTGCGGCCCGGAGATTACATTAAAATCAACTCTGGCGAAGAGGGCTACGTTCAGGATATTACGTGGCGGAATACGTCCATTCGCATGCTTTCCAACAACATGATCATCGTGCCGAATTCGAAGTTGGCGTCTTCTATTGTAACGAATTTTTATGCACCGGAGACTGAGCTCGCGGTACTCATCGATCTGGGCGTGAGCTATGCGAGCGATCTGGAGAAAGTTGAACGCGTGACGATGGAAGTGGGAAAGGAAGTGATGCGCGACGTACAAGGCGGTGTTCCTAAATTTGATCCATTTATTCGCTACCACACGTTTGCTGACTTCAGCATCAAGTTTACCGTGATTTTGCGCGGCAAGGAGTTCGTGGATCAGTACCTCATCAAGCACGAATTCGTGAAACGCCTGCATGCCCGCTATGAACAGGAAGGCATCGAAATCCCCGTGGTCATCAAAATGGTTCAGCCGGCGAAGAAGGAAGGATGACTGAATCCAGCTTCTTCAGATGCTTGAGAAACTGCGTCCAGGAGTCTTTAGAATGATAAAGGTTTGCAGCTTTTCGGCCAAGATAGTTTGGGGTCATCGGCCGCAATCTTTTTTAAAGCCTGAGAGATGAGCTTTGCCTTTTCTTCTCTGCTCATGCCAGAGCCTCGATGTAAACGATAACGCGATGATCGACCTTTAATCGGACTGCCATTTTGAATACTTTATCCAGGGTGGTTGTGCCTTCTTTGATCGCCTGTCGTAGTGCTTCGATAGCTGTTTGAGGTCCAATCAATCTTTTTTGCACCAGACAATCAACCAGGGTCCGCTCAAGGTCTGTGACCCAGTAATCTTTTTCTTTTTGAATCCCAATATCCCACTGAGGTTTTGTGGACCGAAATGAGCGAAGCTGAATATTTTGCGTTCGTTTTTCAGGAGGCACCATCATCCAGATTTTTTTGGGGATAATGCCGGTGAGATGATGGTAGGAAAGAGCTGAAAGTAAGCAAAGTGCCGAAGGCCTTCCGACGATAAGCGTGGCTAAAATCGCTTGGTCTTCTTCTGAAAGATCGTGCGCTGATGGGCAGTAAACCCCTCGCGCGAGGCGTGTAATAGCGCCTTCTTGCATCAGCTGCATGAGATCTTTCTTGCTCAGGCCATCTTGGAGAGCATCTTGAGTGGTAAAGAGATGACGCCGAAGTTTTGTAGGGATTTTCGGTTGGATAGGCATGGAACTAAATTGACATTGTTATAAATGAATGTCAACTTAGTTCAAGTCGCCAAAATTTTTCCTACGAATAGCAACTTGGGTGCGCAATTTAGGGAAGGATGAGTTGACGGCAAAAGCGTTCCAGGCTATGCGCCTCCCACTTTTGGAGAGATGGCCGAGCGGCTGAAGGCGCACGCTTGGAAAGCGTGTTTACCTCACGGTAACGTGGGTTCGAATCCCACTCTCTCCGCACATAAAATGGGTCCCATTTGGGATCCGTTTTTGTTTTCATCTTTTTCCCTAATCGAATTTCGTTAAATCCCCGATTTTTCCGTCTTGCGCGTCCTGCCTAAGGTTCAAAAAGGAGGAGGGGTGATGCAATCTCAATCATTTTGGACGACGGAAAGTTCACCTTCATTTTTGCCGCTGCACGAAAACATTGAAGCAGAGGTCTGTATTATCGGTGCGGGCATGGTGGGCCTGAGCTGTGGATATCTGCTTTCGCGTGAAGGGAAATCCGTGGTGATCCTCGATGAAGGCCAGGTCGTTGGCGGAGAATCGGGGCGGACAACCGCCCATCTGACGAATGCGGTGGATGATCGGTATACGTATATCGAAGATCTGCACGGTGAAGAAAACGCGCGGCTTGTCGCCAGAAGCCACTTTCAAGCGATTGAAACCATCGAAGAAATTGTGAACCGCGAAGCCATTGACTGTGATTTTGAGCGTGTCGCAGGCTATCTTTTTATGCCACCCGACGGGGATCGAAAAGATTTGCAAAAAGAACTCGAGGCCGCTCGCCGTGCAGGAGTGGTGCATATTGAAGAAATCCCCCGAGCGCCGTTTGATTTCTATGATACGGGCCCTGCTCTTCTTTTTGGAGGGCAGGGCCAATTTCATCCCGTCAAATACCTCTACGGCCTGGTGCGATGCATTCAGTCCCGCGGGGGCCGCATTTTTACGGCGACGCACGTCAACCACGTCCACGACAATAAGCACGTGGAAGTGCTGACGGATCAAGGGTTTCACGTCATAGCGCGCTCTGCCATCGTGGCGACGAATGTGCCGATCAACGATCGTGTCCTCGTGCATACCAAGCAGGCCGCTTATCGGACCTATGTCATCGCGGCTCCGATTCCCCACGGTGCTGTGCCGAAGGCGCTTTTCTGGGACGGGCCGTTTCAAGGGAAACCACCGGCGCCGTATCATTATATAAGGACTGCGAAACAAGCCGATGGCAGTGAGATGCTGCTCATCGGCGGGGAAGACCATAAAGTGGGTCAAAAAGAAGACACGTTGAAGCCGTATCTCGAACTGGAAAAATGGGCCCGCGAACGTTTTCCCAGCATGGGGAATATCGCTTTTCAGTGGAGCGGACAGGTTTTGGAACCGGTCGATGGTCTGCCGTTTATTGGACGCAATCCCCTCGAGCGCAATGTGTATATCGCCACCGGCGATTCTGGCATGGGGATGACGCATGGGACAATCGCCGGGCTGCTGATGACCGATTTGATTCTCGAGCGGGAAAATCCATGGGCAAAACTCTACGATCCTTCGCGCAAGACGGTGGCTGCTGCAGGCCGCTATCTGCGCGAAAATGCGAACGCGGTGGCGCAATATAAAGATTGGCTGAAGCGCGGCGACGCCAAGACCATCGACGATGTGACGCCGGGGATGGCGGCCATCGTCCAACAGGGCCTCAAAAAAGTTGCGGTTTATCGCGATCAGGAAAACATCGTGCATAAAGTGTCAGCGACCTGTCCGCATTTGGGCGGCGTGGTGGCATGGAATGAAGCGGAACAGACGTGGGACTGTCCGGTGCATGGATCGCGCTTTGATAAAGATGGACGGGTGATTCACGGGCCGGCGATTTCCGATCTCACGTGTGAAGAATGTGGCTCGAAACCCAAACCCGGAGAGCCTTTAGCGGATGAGTGACTATGAGAGCCTTTTGGAAAGGAAACATCAGTTTCGGTCTGGTGAGCATCCCCGTGAGTCTGCATCCGGCGACCAAGGCTGAGCAGCAAATTGCCTTTCATTTTCTGCATGAGAAGGACATGGGCCGCATCCACAATGAGCGAATTTGCGATAAATGCGGCCAGGCGGTGGCATATCAAGAGCTGGCGCGCGGTTATGAATATGAAAAGGATGAATTCGTGCGTTTGACGAAGGAGGATTTGGAGCAGGCTGCGATTCAGGCCGGGAAGACGATCGACATCATGGACTTCGTCGATGAACAAGAGATCGATCCGATGTTTTTTGAGAAGCCTTATTATCTTGCCCCAGATCCCAAAGGAAAGAAGGCCTATGCGCTTTTGCGAGAGGTGCTCAAAAAAACCAAAAAAGTGGGTATCGCCAAAGTGGTGTTTCATACGCGCGAACATTTGGCAGGAGTGCGTGCCGGACGTGAGTGGCTGATCTTGGAAGTGATGCATTTTGTGAGTGAGTTCAAATCGCTGGATGAAATTCCCCTGCCCAAAGACGATATTGATATCGATAAACGTGAGCTCAAGATGGCGGAGCAATTGGTGGAACAGATGACGACGCCATTTGAACCGGAGAAATATAAAAATACGTACGACGAAAACCTGCATCGAATGATTCAAGAAAAATTGGAAGGCAAGGTGATTCCCATCCGCGAGCGAAGGGCAGAAGCGACCAACGTCATCGATATCATGTCCAAGTTGAAAGAGAGTTTAGCCAAACATCAGGGAAATCGCGAAAAGCCACGCGTTTCCAGGAAAAGGGCCGCGGGCTGAATCCCGGAGGCCTTTTTATGACGCTCAAAAAAATGCCGAAATTCATCGCACCACAACTGGCAACGCTGGCAGAACGCGTTCCCGATGACAGATGGATTCATGAAATAAAATTCGACGGCTATCGCGCGATCAGCTGCATCGCCAATCGAGAGGCCCGTATTTTTACGCGCTCTGGCCAGGACTGGACGGATCGCTTTCCCACGATTGCTGCAGATCTGCGGGAACTTGACGTGGGTCCAGCCGTGCTCGACGGGGAAATCGTTCGCCTCTTAGCATCAGGCGTTTCCAGCTTCCAAGGCCTGCAAAATGCGCTCAAGCAAGGCGATGATCGACAGCTCGTTTATTATCTCTTCGATGTCTTGGAGCTGGGCGGCGAAGACCTCAAGATCAGGTCTCAACGAGAACGCACCGAGAGACTTCAAAAGATCCTCCCCAAGGCAAAATGTTCACTTCGCCTGAGCGAAGGCATCAGTGGAAAACATGTCGACATCTTGGCAGAGGCCTGCCGCCAAAAACTGGAAGGCATTGTGTCCAAAAAAATTGATCAGCCCTATGTTTCCGGTCGCAATCGCAACTGGCTCAAAACCAAATGTCATCTCGAGCAGGAATTCGTCATCGTTGGATTTTCAAAGCCCAAAGGGACCCGCCAGGGATTTGGCGCGCTGCTCATGGCCGTGCGCGACGACCAGGGAAGTTTGCGCTATGCAGGCATGGTGGGGACGGGTTTTAGTCATCAGTCGCTTCGCGATATCCATGAGAGACTGAGCACACTCGAACAATCAGAGCCCACCGTGAAACTGCCGCGCACCATTCGCATCCCACACGTGCACTGGGTGAAGCCAATGCTCGTGGCAGAAGTTGAATTTACCGAATGGACCAGTGATGGCTTTGCCCGGCATCCATCCTTCAAGGGGCTGCGGGAGGATAAGCCTGCTGAAGAGGTGACTCGCGAAAAGCCTATCCCGTTGTCTCCGCGACGAGGAAAGAAAAAGGGAGAAGTGCTGGAGGGAATCGAACTCACCCATCCCGATAAAGTGCTCTATCCTGAACAAGGCATTACCAAACGGGATTTGGCCGAGTATTATTTGAAGGTCGCGAATCGCATGCTGCCACACCTTCACGATCGTCCTTTAAGTTTTGTGCGCTGCCCGGAGGGTCATGCAAAATCGTGTTTTTATCAGAAGCATTTGAATGAAGGAATGCCTGACGTTTTTGATACCGTGACGATTCAAGAAAGCGATGATGAAAAAGGCGTCTATGCGAT
>JACQOX010000070.1 GCA_016202335.1 Deltaproteobacteria bacterium | reverse complement strand
GCAGCGCCTTCAGCATTTCAGCAGTTTTTATCGCACGATCAATCTCGGAGCAGGCATCGCGCCGGTCATCGGTTTTGCGTTGCCCTATCAAACGCATCCGATGCTCATCGTCTTTGGCGTGGTTTGTGCTTTTGCGCTGTGTTTTCTGTGTATCTCGTTGTTCTTTGCGACTGAAGTTGAGCCCACGCGTTCGCACCTGCCATTTTTAAAATTGGTGACGGCGATGTACCACCAGATCGGAAAACGACTCGGTGTTTTTTCGGTCTTTGCCACGTTTGGCCTTGGCGTGTACGCCTTAACCCATGCGCACGCGCTGGCGTTTTACTTTAAAACATTTTTTACAATTCCACCGTTTATGGGCGTGCTCTTGGCGGTTAATCCCATCCTCATCGTCATTTTCCAAAAACAGCTCTCGCAAGGATTCTTTCGGCTCCATCAAAAAATTCCGCAATCCGGATTTTTGGTGGGGATGGGTTTTATGGTATGTGGATTTTTGACGATGGCCCTGGGACGCAGCCCTCATGCGGCCTGGGGGTTCATCCTCTTTGCCACGCTGGGTGAAATGCTGATTTACCCGCACATCGATTTTGTCTTGAGTCAAAAGGTCCCCCGATTTTTGATGCCGTATCTGCTTGCTATGTTGGGACTCACGATGGCGGTGGCGCAGAGCTTAGCGGACAGCAGTGCGATTACGGCTCTGAGTTTGTCGGCGGCGTGGCAGCTTCCACCGCAGACGTGGTGGATCGTGAATACGATCGCCTATGCCGGCATCACGGGTTTCGGAATCTTTCTGCTGCGCCGTCGGCGGGGGCATGTGGAGACAACGGTATGAAACGTGGATGCGCCGCAGCAATCGCTGTAAGCTGCCTCTCCGGGGTGCTCATCAGCATCATGATCCGGCTGAATGCTTCGCTTGCCGAATCAATTGGCATCTTGGAGTCGTCATTTATGGCCCACGCCGTGGGAGCCTTGGTGGGTTTTTTTTGTGTTGTCTATGGTGCGGGGCTCAGACGGCTTCGGCAGGTGCGAGGCCTCCCGTGGTCTTATCCCCTTATTGCCGGCATATCAGGCGTCATCATCGTGTGTGTTGAAAACATGGTGATCCCGCAGGTGGGGATGGTCTTGGGCGTTGGCCTCTTTCTGATCGGCAATATCGTGTTTGCTACGGTGGCAGACCATTTTGGTTGGTTTGGCCTCAGCATGCACAAATTTTCACTTCGGCGCCTGATGGGCGTTTTCATGGCCATCGCTGGCCTGTTCATGGTCTTATAACGATGAATATTTTCTTTATCATCACGGCGTTTCTGAATGGGACACTGCTTTCGATTCAGCAGGTCAGCGGCGCGTTATTAGGAAAACGCGTTGGCAGCCTGGGAAGTTCGCTCATAGTCCATGTCATCGGGGCGTGTTTTGCAGGGTGTCTTTTGGTTTTTGGGTTGAAGAACGGGGAGTTTCGTTTCTCGGGAATTCCTTTCTTGTATTTCCTTGGCGGAGGATTGGGAATTTTCGGTGTGGCCATGGGGAATTACGCGGTTCCACGGATCGGCGCAGTGTGTACGGCGATTTTTTCAATGGCCTTTCAATTGCTGACCTCTTCTCTGATCGACCACTTCGGTTTTCTCGGTGCAGACCCCATTGCTTTGAGCCTCTCCCGTTTTATCGGAATTTGCCTATTGATCGGCGGGGCGGTGCTGGTGTTTAAGAAGTAGGGGCACGTTGCGACGTGCCCCTACGAGATTAGCGAGGAATCGCTATGGACTACGGCCTGATCGGCAACTGCAAGTCTTCAGCTCTTGTTCATCGATCCGGGAGCATCGATTGGTGTTGTCTGCCAAACTTCAACAGTCCTTCCACGTTTGCTCGGCTGCTCGATCCGGGCGGCGGTCATTTCTCGATTGAACTCGATGGCGGCAAAACCGTTTCTCAGGCCTATCTCCCGAGCACTAATATTCTGGTAACCCGGCAGGAGAATGCCGACAGCGCCATCGACATCATCGACTACATGCCGCGCTACATGGACTCTGAGACGGCCTACCACCGGCCTCCGGAGATTCATCGAATTATAAAGCCTCTGCGCGGAATGCCGCATGTTCGCATCCAATTTGTGCCGCGGCTCAATTACGCTCAGGGGGAAACGCACACCACGCTTCGGCCATCATTGATCACCGCTTCCAACGGCCTCGAAAGCGTCTTTCTCTATTCCAACCTGGCGCTGCCAGAAATGATGCACGACGGAGCGATGCCGGTGAAGGAAGATGCCTATCTCCTGCTCACCTATCACGAGAAAATTCAGCCGCCGACGCAGAGCGCGATGCAGCAACATTTTGAGCGAACCAAGGCCTACTGGGAACACTGGGTTGAAAATTGCTCGGTGCCTAAAGTCGCGACCGAAGCTGTTTTGCGGTCAGCGCTGGCGCTCAAACTCATGGCCTTTGATGAAACCGGCGCCATCATCGCTGCGCCTACGACATCGCTTCCGGAAATCGTGGGGGAATGCCGAAACTGGGATTACCGCTATTGTTGGCTGCGCGATGCGCCGCTGGTGCTCGAATCGCTCAAAAGCATCGGCCATTTCACTGAGGCCCGCGAGTTCATCCGATTTTTACTGCGTCTGTTTGAGAGCAAGCAGAGTGAAGTGCAGATTGTCTACGGCATCGGCGGCGAGCGCGATATCGAAGAATATACGCTGCCGCATTTGGCGGGATATCAAAATTCGATCCCCGTGCGCGTCGGCAATAACGCTTGTTTGACGCATCAAAACGATGTCTTCGGGGAGATGCTCAATACGCTGTATTTGTATTACGGACACTACGGCCTGGAGCCTCTCACCGATGAAGTCTGGTCGTTGACGAAATTCCTCGTCAACAGTGCGAGCAAAGAATGGGAAAAGCCCGACGCCAGCATCTGGGAATTTCGCGGGCTGCGCGCCCACTTCACGTTTTCCAAAGTGCTTTCGTGGGTAGCGCTCGATCGCGGCGTGCGGCTGGCTGAGCTCGCCGGGAAAAGTTATGCGGCGGAACGGTGGGGAATGATCCGCGAAAAAATCCGTGAAGACATTGAAGCCAACGGCTGGGATCCGCAGAAACAGGCCTACACCCAAGCTTACGGTGTTTCTCATATGGATGCGAGCGTCTTGCTCATGGCGCGCTACGGTTTTTTGAAGCCCACCGACGAGCGCTGGCGACAAACCGTCGAGCGCTGCGAAACCGAACTCATCAAGAACGGTTGGGTGTTTCGCTACACCGCGGCCGATGACTTTGGCGTCCCTAAAACCGCATTTTTGCTGGCGTCGTTCTGGATGGCCAAGGCCTTTGCGACCATCGGCCAGAAGGATAAGGCGTATAGACTGTTTGAAAAAATCCTTGCGGCGCGCAATCACGTCGGCTTGCTTTCAGAAGACATCGACATCGAAACAGGCGAGCTGTTGGGGAATTTTCCTCAGGCCTATTCCCATATGGCGGTGATCAATACGGCCATGCTTTTAGATGATCAAAAGAACAACCAGGTCAGTCCAAGAAATAACGGAATCAAAATCCCCACGCTGTAGCCCATGTATTTCACAAACGACGGCGTTGGAAATTTGGCGTGCTCGCAGATGGCCTTGATCATAAAATTGGGACCATTGCCGATGTACGTGAGTGCACCCATGAAGACAGCGCCTAAGCTGATGGCCACGAGCAGTAATTGCGGAATACCGACAATCTCCCCGGAAAACCTGAGTCCTTGCGCGACCGACAGGAAGGTCAGGTACGTCGGCGCGTTGTCCAAAAATCCCGACAGCAGGCCCGTGGACCAGAAAAAGTGCCAGGGTTCGTGAAGTCCAAGTGCGGGTGCGTGGGCTTTGAGCAGCTGAAGCGCGGGGATCATGGTGACGAAGATGCCAAAGAAGAGAATGGCGACTTCGGCGATCGGATGCCAGGTGAAGTGATTGATTTTCTGTGCGCGTTTCGAGCGTGTGGATCGAAAAGAAACAAACGCCATCAGAAGCATCAATATTTCGCGCCACGGGGTTGGAAAAAAAACAGCACCAATGACGCCGGCGAGGAAGGCGAGATTGTGCAACCCGAAATAACGCAGGGCCTTGATTTGCTGCACATCCAGCCTCAGTGCCTGTTTGGTTTCATGACGATAGGCCCATAAATCCCAGAAATAAAAAATAACCAGCAGCGCGCCGTTCATGGCGAGCCACATCGGAAAGAGTTTCAGCGTCCAGAAAAACGGCACGCCACGGAGAAAGCCCAGAAACAGCGGCGGATCGCCAAGAGGCGTTAACAGCCCGCCGCAGTTGGCGACGATAAAAATAAAAAAGACCGGCAAATGCTGAATCTGCCTGCGTTCGGAATTAGTCTTCACAAAGGCCCGGATGAGCACCATGCTGGCGCCTGTGGTGCCGATCAGATTCGCGAGCACCGCGCCAATAGCGAGAAAGAGAGTGTTGATGCGCGGCGTGCCCTGCAGATCGCCGGTGATGGCGATGCCACCGGAGATGGTGAACAGCGATCCCAAGAGAATAATGAAAGAAAGATATTCCTCGAGCGAATGCATGAGCGCGGATGGTTCGTGAAACATCAGCCAAGCAAGAACAGGTGTCGCCAAAAAAACGATCACCATCACTTTATTTCGATTCGATTCCCAAAAATGCGGTACTGCCAAAGGAAAAATGGCGATGCAAAAAAGAATCAAAACAAACGGGATCGCGAAGAGGAATTCCATGTGGCCTTTTTCATCGAGAATGCTATGAAATGACAAGGAGTTATTTATGTTCGGACGACGACGAAAAACAAAGAGAGGATTTTTTGCCACCATTCGCGCCTGGATTCGATTTGGCAAGCGGTTGGCGATTTTCTTGCTGATCCTGGCCCTGGCGGGCTTGTACTACATGCATCGCCTGGATCGGATCATCGCCGCCAAATTCGACCAGCCCCGCAAGTGGAATCTGCCGTCGCGCGTTTTCTCCGATGCAGAATACCTCTATCCCGGCATTGACATCGACAGCCGCCATTTGGTGGCGAAGCTGGATCGGCTCCTTTATCGCGACACCGGAACCAGCATCCACGGCCCGGGAGATTATGCTCGCACGGCAAGCGCTCTGGAAATCTATCTGCATGACTTTGAATATCCAAATGAAGTCTTCAGTGGTTTCCCTTTGCGACTAGAACTCTCGGGTTCGATCATCACGTCGATCATCAATAAAGAATCCGGCGAAAAATTAGACGTGACCCGGCTGGAACCAGAAATGGTGGCGTCGGTTTTTGATGAACGCATGGAAGACCGCACGCTGGTGACGCTGAGCGAAGTTCCGCGGAACCTGCTGGAAGCGATCATTGCCGTTGAAGACAATCGCTTCTTCCGCCACCACGGCGTCGATCCCGTTGGCATCGCCCGTGCGATGTTTTCCAATTTCAAGGCCGGACGCGTCGTGCAGGGCGGATCAACGCTGACGCAGCAGCTGGTGAAAAATTTCTTTCTGACGCCGCAAAGAAGTTTTTGGCGTAAATTCAATGAAGCTCTGATGTCGCTTCAAATCGAGCGCCGTCACACCAAAGGTGAAATTCTTCAGGCCTACCTCAACGAAATTTATTTGGGGCAACGCGGGACATCGTCCATCTCAGGCGTTTCAGAAGCGGCGAAATTCTTTTTCGCGAAAAACGTCGGCCAGTTGACGCTGGCGGAATCGGCGCTTCTCGCGGGAATGATTCGATCGCCGAATGAATACAATCCCATGAAGCATCAGGGTCGCGCCAAAGAACGGCGGAATACGGTTTTGGGGCTGATGTGGGAAAATAAACTCATCTCTGAAGCAGCATACACCCGCGCCAAGCTTGAGCCGATCGTGACACCCAAGCAAAAAGTGCGCGTGGTGACCGCGCCATATTTCATCGATTTTGTGAAGCAACAGCTCGCGGAATTTTATCCGCAAGAAGTCTTGGAGAGCGAAGGTCTCCGTATTTTTACCACCCTCGACATGTTCTCTCAAATTGTTGCGGAAGAAGCCGTGGTGGCAGAGCTCGCTCAGCTCGAAAAAAGTTACGCGTCGTTGCTCCCGAAGAGTCACAGTGGTCTGTTGCAGGGCTGTGTGATCGAGATGCAGCCTTCCAATGGATACATCCGCGCCATGGTCGGAGGCCGCGATTATGCGGAAAGTCAGTTCAATCGCTGCACTCAAGGCCGGCGCCAACCGGGTTCGACCTTTAAACCCTTTGTGTATTTGACCGCCCTCGACCCCATCCGCAGCCAAAAATCAATCACACCTTCAACCATCCTCGACGACTCAAGTTTTACGGTGCAATCTGGTGGTGAACCGTGGACCCCCAAAAATTACGATCAAAAAGAGCACGGCCGTGTGACGGTGCGCACGGCGCTCGAGCAGAGCTACAACATCGCCACGGCTCGATTGGCCATCGATGCAGGACTTGAGCGGGTGGTGCAAACCGCTGCCGATGCAGGCATCACCAGTCCTTTATCGCCCGTGCCGTCGTTGGCGCTGGGGGCCTTTGAAGTGCGACCGCTGGAGATGGCCGCGGCCTATGCCATTTTCCCCAACGGCGGCATTCGTGCCGAACCGATCGCCGTCATGAACGTGGTGACAAAAGATGGCCTCGTGGTGGAACGCCGCAGCATCAAGATGAAGCGTGAATTCGATCCTGCGGCGGTCTATCTCACGACGAATCTCATGAAAGGTGTCATCGATCGCGGCACCGGAGCGGCGGCACGAGCACTTGGGTTTACCGGCATCGCAGCTGGTAAAACCGGGACGACGTCGAGCTATCGCGATGCCTGGTTTGTGGGATTTACGCCACAGAAGTTGGGACTCGTGTGGGTGGGCTACGACGACAACGCTGAGATGAAGATGAGCGGTGCGCGCGCTGCACTTCCCATCTGGGCGCGCTTTATGCGGAATGTAGCCCTCACGCCAAACGCAGGTGATTTCGCGCGCCCGCGGAATGTGGTGACCATCAAGGTCGATCTCAAAAATGGTGGTCGCTATAAAAAGAGTTGCAAAGACGAGTTTGACGAGGCGTTTATAGACGGAACGGAGCCGGAAGAATCATGCGACGAAATTCATCTTCAAGCCTACGCCTCACCCGATTACTTTTAGTTGTCTTGCTGGCTTCAAGTCTCATCGCCGTGGCCTGCGCGAAAAAACGTCGACCTTCCTATAAAAAACTGCCGCCGCGTCAGGAGAGGGTCGAACCGTTCCCGGCCCCTTCAGAAGAAGAGCCAGCTCCGCCGCAGGTCCCCGAGTTTGCCGCACCTCAGCGCCAGGCTTCGCACCGCTTAGTCGAAAAGGGCAAAGTTTCTCTTCAGAGCAATGACTTGGCGACGGCTCACCAGCATTTTCAAGAGGCCGTGAGCATCGACAGCAACAACGGGGTGGCCTACTACTATCTCGCCGTCGTGGCGCTCAAAAATGGTGAAAAGGAAGAAGCGCGCGGATTTCTCGACAAGGCGGAGATGTTGCTCATCGACGACGAGTGGAACGCAAAAGTTCAGGAACTCAGGAATCAACTGCAATGATACGTGCATGTCATTCCCGCGTGTTTTAAGCGGGAATCCAGTTTGTCATCCTGAGTGCAACGAAGGATCTCCCGATCAAGATTTGCAAGAAATTCACGGAGCCTGCCCTGAGCGAAGTCGAAGGGTTCAGGATGACACAGAGGATTTATGTCCATCACCACCAAAATCGGCGACAAAAAAATGTCGCGTCTGCTCTCCGGCGAAGAAATCAGCAAAGATGATCTACGTTTGGAGACTTATGGCACGCTCGATGAACTCGTGGCGCAGCTTGGGTTTGCGCGGAGCCTCATTCCGGATTCGCCCGTTGCAGCCGAAATTCGCGACTTGCAGCTTGAGCTGTTCCGCGTTGGTGGCGAGCTGGCCTGCACCGATCCTGCAAAATCGAAATGGGCCGAACCCACCACCAAAGAACACGTGGAAAAACTCGAAGCCAAGATGAAGGCGATTGAATCGCAACTCAAGCTTCCACCGGCGTTTCTTGTTCCGGGAACGTGCCCAACTTCGTCCGCACTCGAAGTTGCCCGCACGATCTCGCGCCGCTTGGAACGCAGAGCCGTGTCCTTGGCCCGAGCAGGTGAATACCACAATGAGCACGGCCTCATTTTTCTGAATCGGCTGTCGGATTACTGTTTTCTTCTGAGTCGCAGAGTCGAGCAAGAAATGGGTGTTTCCATGGACGTCAAAGGCTAGGGGCATCCAGCCAGAGCGACGGTGAGATTCACCGTTTTGTTTACACCAGTGTATTCAGCGGCATTGTTGTTTGCCGTGAGCGTAACAGTTCCCATGGCTTGATTACCATTTCGAGGGACAGGACATTGACTGGTGACGGTGACGTTTTGCGTTGTATTCCAGTTTGCCGTGGTGAAGGTCAAAGAAGAAGGACTGACGGTGCCGGCATTTCCGCCGAGAGAAAATGACAAGGATACGGCCACCGTGACCGTCGCTGTTGGTTGCGTGTCAAGTTGCACCGCAATGCTTGAAGCATCTCTAGAGAAGGCGTTCATCGGACCGAATGCAGTTGATGAAATCGCGGCAGTGTCATTGTCTACGTTGGTGATGTTGCCCGCCTGGCCTAATCCATTATAGTCATTGTCATTGCTTGTCGCTGTACCTGTGACGAGATACCCTATGTTGCCGTCATCAACAGCATCGTCGACGCCTGTAATCGTGACAACCTGTTCGACGTTATAGTTGTCGGCGTTAAAAGTGAGTATAGACGGTGAAACTGTTCCTTCGGTTGTGTCGTTGCTTGTGACGGTGACGGTGACATCGCTTGTCGGTGCAGCATTAAGATAGAACCGGACAGTCGTTGTTGCACCGGCTTCACTTGTATTTTCTCCCGCCGTCCAAGCCGCGTAGAGAATACCAACTTCGTTATCAGTATTGGTGACCGATACATCAGCAACCGTTACCCCATTATAGATGGCGTCTGAACTTACCGCCGCGTTCGTAACGATGGTATAAGCGATATCGTCATCATCGGTGGCATCATCGACTCCCGTGACCGTGACGACCTGCGGGATATTCCAATTGCCTGAGGTGAAGGTGACCGCGGCAGGTGACACCGTGCCTTCGGTCAAGTCTGAACTGGTGAGACCGATCGTGACGTCGGCGGTAGGTTGTGTGCTCAAGACCATGGTAAAGGTGGCTGTGCCGCCAGACTCACCGGTGTTGCCGCTGATGGCTGACACGGTAATACCAGGCGTTTCATCATCGATGTTGGTTACAGAAAACGCTGGGATCGTTATCCCATTGAAGTTGGCATCGGTACTGGCCGATGATCCCAATACAATGGAGGACGTGATATTGCCGTCGTCGATGAGATCGTCCACACCCATAATGAGGACGCCTTGTGCGATATTCCAGTTGTCCGGTGTGAACGTCAGAGTTCCATCGAAACTGTATGTTATGAAATCGAAGGAGATCTGTGCTTCTGTCTGGTCTTGGACGCTCACGGGAATGGAGACGTTCGCTGTCGGGGCAGCATTGAGGACAATGGTGAAGCCGGCCCAGTCCCCGAAGACTTCGGTCGTAGTGCTGTCCATAATTGTGACGGTGAAAGGAGACTCATCATCGGTATTGGTGACCGAGACGTCGTTGATGGCCAGCCCATTGTAATTGCTATCGCTGCTGACCGCTGCTGCTGTGATGACAGTGAAAGAAATATTGCCATCATACGCGCCATCCTCGACTCCGGTGACAGTCACTGTTTGGGCGGTACTCCAATTGGAAGAAGAGAAAGTGAGGGAATCCGGTGAGACCGTTCCTTCTGTGGTATCGCTGCTGGTGAGCCCAACGGTGACATTGGCCGTCGGTGCCGTTGCCAGAACCACCGTAAATGTCGCGGTTCCACCGGCTTCGGTCGTGTTTCCAGAAATACTGCCGACGGTGATACCAGGAGAAGTCGACGCCGGATAGCAATCCGCGAGCTTGGCCGTTGACGTGGCCGTTGAGGTACACAGCGTCGAAGAAATGGAGCTGTTTAAACGGGAGAGATCAAATGTTGCACTGGATCCATTGGCTTCGCGGAATGCAACAATACAGCCGCCGACGCCACAGGCCTTGCCTTCCGTGGAGACGCGGTCGATGCCAAAATTGTTGATGACGGCTTCCACATCTCCAAATTCATCGCTGCAATCGCTCGAAGTGATGAGGCAGGTATTTTCAATGCTGCTGCTTGCCACCATGAGCACTGAAGCTGCGAGAAACTCCGCATTCACGGTGCCATCAGCGGAAACATAGGTGCTGAGTGTATCGGACCAGGTGTTGACGTAGGCCGCGATGGCTCTGGTGTTCGGCGTTTCTCCAGCCGCCAGGATGGCTTCCACGAGAGCCCATGATAGCTGCAGTGCGCGGGCGTCGGATACCAGCGAAGTGAATACTGACCGTGATTGTTCAAGGAGGGAGCTCGTAAATTGCTGCGACTGTTCAAAGTTGGTGATTTCCGTTGAAATGCTTCCGCTGTAATTATTTCGAAGTGCCGTGATATATGACTGCAAGATTGTAGGGGCAGTTGAATAATTACTGGTCAAACTTGAGCCGCTCACACCTGTGGCAGCGGCGGCGATGTCGACCACGTCGTTAAAGGTCGATGTGGAATTGGTCTGCAAGCTGCCGTCCAGCACCTGTTCAATCAATTCAGGAAAGCTCGTTGCTGCGCTGGACAAGCTGGCACTGACATTGTCTGCGACCGTCTGACTATTGGCCAACAGCCCCTGGACCAAGGTTTTTCCCTGCGCCAAAACCGCTTTGGCATTGTTATTTCCGATATCGCTGGTGCTGAGGACGCTGTAAGATGCTTTCAGCGCGGGTGCGAGGTTGCTCACTTCTGCTACGGTATAACCTTGACCCGTAATGGCGTTCTGCTCCCCGATGGGAATTTGAAGGGCTGCTGCGGCTGCGGTCGTATTGGCGTCGATACCGGAGAAATTGAGCGTACTGTTGGGACTCAATAAGGTGTCAACGGTAAAGACATTGATGCCCGACAGTGTTTGGATGCCGTTGGTGAAGCGGCAACCGATGGGCGCGATGAAGGAAGATTCATCGGCGCCACCCATGAGTTCAGGATCGGTGACCGTGATGGAAAAACTGCCGCCGTCGCAGCCGATATTGGTATATCCCAGGATCTCGCCGGTGGCGTTCAAATCCCAGCAAGAGACAGTGCAATTGGAGGAGGTTACTTTGGCTGATTCTGTTGACGGCAATGGAACCGAGACTGTTCCAATAATTGTAATATTACTGGGTTGGATAAGCCCAGCTTGGCAGCCCAAAAAAAACAAGACGCTCCATAAAAGTATAAAAGTTCGCGTGATAAGTCCCTTGAACATGATGAATGTCGACCCTCCACTGCTTGTACTGCAAACGCAGTGCCAGTTGAAAACGAGCTTAACAGTTGATTTTTTGAGACTTTTTAGACATGGAGGGTGAAAAAGAACGACATTGTCAACGGATTGACGGAGGTGCCATGAATTCCATGAGGGTGTGTCTGACAACGTTTCAAAAAACGAAAGAAGCGAAGACGTTGGCGAGTCGCATGCTTGGCGAACGCCTGGCAGCGTGCGTTCAAATGGTTCCCAAAATCACCTCGATGTACGAATGGGATGGCGCGATTCAGACCGATGAAGAATGTCTGATGATCATTAAAACCACGGCCGACAAAATCGAAGGCTTAAAGTCATTCATTGCCAAGTATCACACCTATGAAGTTCCGGAACTCATCTGCCTCAAGGTTGAAGATGGATTGCCGGCATATTTGAATTGGGTGAGCACGACCGTTCGGGGGGCGTGAGTTGTTTTATCCCGCTCCCAAAATTTTCCCAATCTTCGGCCCATTTTTGCCAAAGATGCGGTGAGCGATTTCCATCGAGCGCTTGGCCGCTTCGAACGACTGTTTCAAGATTTCCACGCGAGTCGGCGTATTGTGATATTTAAGCTGGGGAAGCTTTTTATTTTTGCGGGTGCGATCAAGGAGATGTAAAAAGTCGATCATCTGTTCCGTGGCGTACCCCATGAAAAATAAGGCTCTGCCGGCGAAGCCATCAGCTTCACCTTCTTCGTCGCGGCGCATGGCATGGAGTTCGTCCCAGCTGAGGTGCGACCAATCGATGTTGCGGCGGTCGGAAAGCATGTGGCCCCATTCATGCGAAATGATGGCGGCGATGAGGTCTTCGTCATCACCAAAACGTTCCAGAAATTCGACGCCGACGTAGACGTTGTCGTCTTCATCGACCGCGGCGATGGTATTTCTGGCGGGAATAAAACGACCGCCTTTCTTTTTGGAAATCAGCGAAAGTTTTTTACGCAGCCGCTCCAGCGTGCCGTTTCGTCGAAAAAATTCGGCAATCTTGGGGGAAAGGAGCTTAGGATCGACTTCCTGGGGAATGGGCTCGCCCAGAATCTTTTTGATCTCGGCCGAATGGGCCATGGCGCCGGGGCGCTGGGTCGCCCGGCTCATCCACGCCGGCGGCAGGCCGGCGAGCTTCGTATTGATTTTTTCAATGGCCATAGGAATTCCTTAAAATCTCATAAAGTTATCGGCTTGGTATGGCAAGGAGTTGCTAGCAACTTTTCACGGAAAGGGACGATAAGAAAGCCATGCCCGGAGATACCAGAAAAATAGGCGGAACAGGCACCTCAAGTGTTACCGCAGGAAAGCAGCAGGATGACGGCATCATTGCCGGGAGTCCTGTGCGGCGCACGCACGATGCGCAAACCGCGCAGACAAGCTCCTTTGTTGGCCACAGCAGTTCGATTCGCGTGGAAAGTGCGGTCGAAGTTCCGAAAGCGGACAAAGTCGCGGCCAAGGTGATGACGCGCCGAACGCTCATCGACGATATTGAAACCTATCGACAAACCAACACCGTGCCGACCGAGCTCCTGGCCGAAGCACAGAAACTTTTTACAGCACTGCAAAATCTCGGCGACGATCAAACGACGGTGGCCACAAAACTGCGGCTGATCGCCAAGCGCACCCAAGCTTATAACGATATAACTCGGTTGAAGTTGCTTCGAAATGAAGCCGAACGTCTTTCATTCGAAGCAACCCATATTTTGGACGATGCGGCCGCTGATGCAATGATGACGCGATTGGAACCGCAGATTCAAGCGTGGCTAGACGAAAATAAGCCAGCCCTTGACCCGTCCGCGATTCGAAAAACCGTGCACGCCTATGTGTTGTATCGCGATGCGGAAAAGGCTGGGGTGCCTTCCGAACGGTTGACGCATTCCGAAACTGCGCTTCAGCGCGCCATGCATCGTGAAGCCATGAAGTTTACGACTGAAGCCGATCAAAAAGCACTCGGTGCCACGACGAACCGACTCGTGCATACGCTGCTGTACGAAGAATCGAAACGCGGTCGCAGAGCCATCCAGGCCACTGCTCATGGGGTTGCTGCGACGCCGCTTGCACCGGCTTCGTACAGCAGTCCCCTGCAATTGCAGCGGGCTATGGGGGCAGAGCTGTCCTCCGCCATCGATCAGTTTTATGATGCTATTCTTTCCGGAAGGCGAGGGACTTTCAACAGTCCATTCGAGCGCCGTGAAGGGGCTCAGACTTTTTTACGGCTGGTGAGTCATTACATGCGCTACGCAGCCAATGCCTACGGGACCGAGCTGGGTGCCCGTGTGCGAGAACATGGTCTCGAATTGCGATTCCTTCAGGCAACTGCAACTCATGTCGACGAAAAATTTGATGATCCGAGCCTGCACCTTTTTCGGGCATTTTTTATCGAAGGCCTTCACCTTTCGGCACCGGAAGTTTCTCGGTCGCTTGTATATGGCGCCACTTCTGTATCTCCGGATTCTGCAAGATCAGGGTTCTTGCCGGCAGCGGATACGATGTCCGCTTACACGGCGCCCATTGAAATCGATGCGGGTGCGAAGGCCGACTTTGTCGCCCAGATAGGCATTGGTTTTCCAGCTGTGCAGAATTGGGGCGGTATTCAAAAAGGGAAAAAACCATCTGATCCTTATCCAGAAAATGTCACCGTGGAACCCGCCCGCCGAGATGCGTTGGACGCCATGTTGCCGGCCTATCACTTCTTGCAGCGCCGCGCCGCAGAACAAGCCCTGCCGCTGCTCGATGTGATGGACTATCTCGGTGCCATTTATCCCATCGCTCGCCGAATTCGTGATCGTGCCGAACCCGACGGAACGATTCGTGTCGTGGTGCCGAGCTTTATGCGCGGCCAATTGGCATTTCACAATTGGGGCTATTCTACCTGGGCGCAGCGTGTGTATCAGGGTTTGCCGACAGAGGTGGTGCCGAGGACACTTGGGTCGCACATGTACGGGGAAACCGAACATCCGCAATATGAAACCATCAGGCAATATACGGCACCGCTCGCACTGTGGAGCGGCGGTGGCGCGGAAAAAGAACGCGAGCTCTATGAATTCGCTTTTCTCATGCGCATCATGCATCTGCTCGATAATGCCGTTCCGGTCTATGATGAAAGCGGCCGCCTCGTCACCAATCCCTCGCCAGGGGCGCTGACGCGGTTCCGTCTGCAGCTTGTCGACGATGATGCGGAATATGCGGAAGGTGTGGAAAGCGCCGCGGATTCAAGGTCAGCGCTTTTTTCCGACGCTCGGCGAGGTGTCTTTGATCGCGAACTCGAAGGCCTGGGGAGTTATTTCGAGGCCATTCGATTATTGCCGGCTTCGGTCTCATTGACCGATGTGCGAAACGATCGAGGCATTTCGCTGAGCGATCTGATCGACCGACATGAACGACTCCTTCGCGAACATGCGGTCTATCGCGCGGCGCTTGCGGACCACAGCCCCATGGCAGCGTATCGTTCGCATGAAGAGCAGCAGCGAATGGTTGATTTTTATCACAACGTGCGAAGCTTCGAGCGTGCAGTGCTCTATGACACGCGGATCCGCGGAATGTTTTCGACGCCGAGGGGAGGGATTCCATTCCAAACCATGGTGCGCTCAGCCGGAAACGCCGTGGTGTTGACCAGTGGCGAGGCGGTAACTATTGCCGTCGACGATGTCGCCGATGTCGCTGGTCGGGAATCATGGAGTGACACTCGCGTTGGCGATGTCCTGCGCGCACGCATCATTTTCGGACATCTTCGGGCGACGGGAGAAATCGAAGCTGTTTCGCTTCAGACGATCGATCTGGAGCGCATCCTGAAGCCCTGGTGGGAAGGAGCCATTCCTACGCAGGTTGCACGGGACTATCTTCAACTGGAAAAACTCGCATCCGAAGCTGTTCGCCGTTCGCTCCTGCCCCGCCAGCATCCCACGGGAGGGACGAATCTGACACCGGCGCCATCGAAGGCTGTTGTTCATGCCTTATCCTTTCCGCATCGCGAATTGAATCCGTCGGAGACGATCGAAGAACAATTAGCCCATTGGGCTGTTGAAGATTATGTCGGACTGTTTCCCACGTCAGATTTCCAATTGCCGGCGAACCCGCATCTCCTCACGACCATCGCACAGTATCATCTTGCGGAGCACGCTTCTCAGCACATCGATCGTCGTCTGGTGATCGCCACCACTCGGCACCTGCTTCGAGAGCGTAATCAGCAACGTGAAGAAGCTCCTTGGGCATCGGGACTTCCCGCCATGGCTACCCATGGTTTGCTTCGCGACCGCATTGGTTCCATGAGTGGTGGAGAGGCTGATCAGACCAGCGTGAGGGAGCTGTATTTTCAGGCATTGCCAGATTTGTTGCACGGCGACGCCACCGCCGCTTCTGGCCATGCGCAGGTAGATGACTTTCTTCGCCTGCAGACCAGAGATCTGGAGCGCGTCATGGCGCTGTTCGGCGACGACGAGATTGATGTGCTTGCTGCCGCCTATGCGACGGCGCGCCTGACCACTTCGCTTCCTTATGATCTCAACGTCGCCAGCCGCGACCTGGTGGATCCAGTGTTTGCGCCGTATGAAGACGTGACGGAATGGATCTCGCACTATTATCAGGATGCAGTCGTTCGCCGCCTTCATCATATTGCAGAAGGTTTGGCGCGAGAAGTCGACAACGCGCATTCTGCCGCCCAGATCGTCGCTGAAGGCACGGACCTCCCGGAAACTTTTGATCGCTATGCCCATAGCGTGGCCACCATGGCAGAAGCGGCTTCGTTGGCAGGGCTTGCGCAAGCTGAGCGAGATGAAATGCTGTTTGCAGGCCTGACCGCTTTTCCCCCTCTGAGTAGCCTGCCTTCCGGTAGGCAGGGAGGGGGGCAGGGGGTGGTAGATCAGGTCCTTCACCTCTACAACACCTCCATCATCCCCCGTCGTGTTCAGCGCGACGCCGAACGCGCTGCCTTGGCCGCTCAGGTCGCTGAACTTCAATCACAATCATCGGCGCTCGCCGTTGACTTCGCCGTTCGGCCAGCAATTGAGACCATGGCTGAAGATGCGGTGAGGTCGTTACAAGTCAAGATAGAGGGTGGATTAACGACTGCAGATCTTCTGAAACGAAGAGCGAATGTGATGGGAGCTTCGGCAATCACTTCATCGATTGCAGCCACTGAATTGACCATCACGTCCTGGAAAAGCGCCGCAGAACAACGCCTTGAAGCTGTTCAAAATGAAGCAAATGCAAAAACCTTGGCCGATAAAATCAATGCCTACACACGCGAACTTCGCAGTTTCGAATCACAGGTGCTTGAGATTGAGCGTCAACTCTTGCAAGCTCAGCGAAGTGCAGCATCTCCAATCGCAATGCTTCGCCAAGATGCGTTAACGGCGGAACAGTTTGATGAAGCGGTTTCCAGGCTAAGCCAGGTTAATAACAACGTTCATGATCAACGAGGTCAGCTCGACGCACTTGGAAGCAAATTTGATGCATTCGCCCCCGAAAGGGCTTCGCTGCTTCTGACACCAGCATCTTCTCGGGAACTGGCTCGGGCTGTGCGTGATTTAACATCGGTGATGTCTCGCTTTGTTCCATATGCTGTAGCATCACGGGCTTTTCATCGAACGCGACAACTGACCGTGCGGTTGTCTTCCGACACCAAGGCTGCATTGTTAGCAGGTGAGCAGCATTTTACGAGCTTAGATCAATTTTATATTCCACGCGCCTCTTCACTCGGAGCCGAAGAAATTGAAATCGATGATAAACTCATGGGTTTTGATGATTCACCACCAGACAAAGATTATCGCCCGAAGGTGCAATCACGATGGAAACCTTATTTAGATCTACGAATTTTTGTCGCGACGCAGGGAAAAACAATCCTCTTTGATGCTGACGCACAACAAGTGGCGAAGTGGCTTGTATCTGATCGCAAGAGAGAGGTGACGGTTAAAAATATCTTTGGCAAAACCATTCCCCTCGCTGAGCGAAGTTTTGGTTATCGCCTCGAATCAGAACCGTTTCATCTTTTGGCGGTACGCCATATTTTGGAAGGCAACAATTCCCGTGAAGCAGAATTTCTCTATCGCTTGGCTTCAAGCGAAGCCCTAGCAGGAGCAAGCGCGCAGGCCACACTCTTGAATGATCTTGTGGCGACTTGCTTTCAGGAACAAGCGACAACGGTCGATGGAACTCGTTCCGTCATCCGCCGCTGGGCGCTCGCGAATCGCGAGAAACTCATCGCAGCCTATGGTGCGCAGCTCGATCATTTCTTTGTCGAAAAATCGAAAGCGTCAACACGAGATGCGGCAAAAGTCGCGCCCGCAGGATATTATAATGAAATGGCCGACGCAGCGCGAGCGAGTATGCAATCACTGGAACACCCTGATG
>JACQOX010000069.1 GCA_016202335.1 Deltaproteobacteria bacterium | reverse complement strand
TGAGGTTCGTGAATTCCTGCTGCGCGGAGTGGTTCAAAAGGGGGCCAAAGGGATTGTCATTTCAGATATGCTGCTGGCGAATGGGCGCGTTGAAAAGTTTATCCGCTTCAGCGTCATGGCGACCGTGCTCGAAAAACTCAAAATGCTGCTGCCGGGCGAAGCCTTCACGCGCAGTGAAATCGCGGCGCTTTCTCAGGAAGAGCTCAATTATTTGGCTCTCGCCGTGGCTCGAAGTGCCGATGCCGTGGCTGAAGAGGCTGAGCGCGGGAAATTCTTCGATGCCCAGGCTGAAGCTCGCGCTGCCCAAGAGCTTGGATTGCCGATGTCGCAGCATCTTTCGGCAAAATCACGACTCCTCCGAAAACAGCGAAAATTGGGACTTGGCGGACTGCTGGGTTCTTCGGAAGGTGAAATCTTCGAAGATCCGGCGCCGACGCAGTTCATCCCCTGGTGGCATTGGGAGAATCTCAAAAAACCTTCTCCAGCCCGCTCGGTGACCGCTGTTTTTTATACCGCGTTGGGAATCGTTGCTTTGATCGGCATCGGTGTCCTGACAATGCGGTTACTGTAAAATCCCATCCCGATTGAATTTCATGAGCCAGAGATCTTGTCCCTGTCCGGCGGTAAACCCCGTGAGGTAGGTATTGCCATCAGCATCAACGGTGATGGCTTTGCAGGATCCATTTGCTGCCTGGGATTGGTTGAGGATGCTTGTGGGAACTCCACCGGTTGCGGCAATACGGCCAAAATAGACCTGACCGTCCTGGCGAATATTATTTGAAAACGATCCGCAGATAAGTGGGTTGCCTTGATCGTCGATGGTCATATCTTCAATTTTATCATGACCCGATCCACCGTCTTGGGTGATGAACTCGATGTTGTTGTTGCCTGAATGATTTAAATTAAATTTTACGACGAACTGGTCGGTTCCTCCGCGCGCGGTGCCACCAGGAAATGCTCCGCCATCGGTAGCGCCAGCAATGTAGAGATTTCCGTTGGCATCAACGGCTGCTGAGGTTGCGGTGTCAGGTGCGGGCGAACCGGTTTGACGGATGTTGATGAGTCCCTGGTGCTGCGCTGTCGGAATCGAAAGTCCGAAATTGGCGAGGGAATAGCGCAGCCAAAAAACGTCTTGGCTACCTTCATAAGGTCCATCTGCTCGCATGAGTCCTTGGAGATTGCCGACCACATGAAAGTTGCCGCTGCTATCGATGGCGAGCGCTGCAGCACGATCAAATTGGGAAGAAATTCCGCCCCGTTGGATGCTCTTGATGACATTGCCATCGGGAGCGGAAAGCCTGGCGACAATGACGTCATCGCCGCCGCCGAAGGTCGTTCCACCAAAAACAGGGGTAGCAAAATCGCCATTGCTGGTGCCGGCCAGCAGGAGATTGCCATCAGCTTGTAAAGCCAGGCAGCACGCGGTGTCTACGCCAGCAACTCCGGTGGAGCTGAGCTGCTTCCTCCAGCGTTCGCTGCCACGGTTGTCAAACGCCATGACGAAAATGTCGCTGCCACCTGCCGCGGGCGCTGGAGATCCTTGGATGAGAACGCCTTTAGTCTGCCCGGTGACGTAGATACCGTGGGTGTTGTCGACGGCCACGGCAAAAGCGGTGTCGTCGGCATCTGAGCGAATGCGCTTTCCCCAGACCTTGTCGCCGGTGGGATTGAATTTGATCAAGAATGCATCTCGATCCGTAGCTGTGGGAGGACGAGAACTGCCATCAAGAGTTGCTGTGAGGCCGCCTTCGGTCCAACCCGCGACATAGAGAAATCCATCCTGATCGATGGCGATGTCGGTTGGGACATCATTTCCGGCGGACGGAATCTGTTTTACTCCATTGAAGATGGGAGGAGCTGACGTTGTAAAAGTCCAAACCGTGTCATGGTCGAGAGGCGTGCCTTCCCGATTTTTTGCAACTCGTAGGACTCGAGCGGAGTAGTTGATGCTGTAGGCAAGACGTCTGGCAGGAATGAAGGTCAAGGTTTTATTTTGATATTCAAGCCTTCCCTCGATTTTGTTGCCCTGCGGATCGAGGACGGAAAAAATTGTGTTGGCTGGGTCCAGAAGAAAAGCTTCATCCATGTCCTGATCAAAAGTAACAGCCATGGTGGTTTCAATATTGACGTTGCGAGCTTCCCGCAATGGCAGGAGGGTTGTTGTTTTTGGGGGCTGCGTTCTTTCCGGAGGCACGTCTGGTGGCCGATTTCGAGAAATGGTCGCAGGATCAGTGATGATCCGTTCTGGGTCGTCGCGATCACAGGCAGTGGCAGCAAAGAGGATGAGAGCGCAACACGCGATGCATTTTGATTTCATACGAATCCTTATCCGAGTTTTCCTAATTTCCTCCCCCCCAGCAGATGCAGGTGGACGTGAAAAACGACTTGGCCGCTGTCGGGGCCAGTGTTGATCAAGGTTCGATATCCGGTTTTCGCAATGCCCGTGGTTTCGGCGAGTTTTTGAGCTGCCGCGAACAGCGACGCGATGACCGGAAGTTTTCCCTGCGGAATATCTTGGAGCGAGGGAAAGTGTTCCTTGGGAATGATGAGCATATGCGTGGGCGCAGCGGGATGGATGTCATTGAACGCCAGAACCAGGTCGTCTTCATAGACCTTGGCGGCAGGAATCTGCCCGGCGACGATTTTACAAAAAAGACAATCGTTCATGAATGATCCTCCGTGGGCAGCGTCATGTTGGCGTCCGCAAAAGCTGAAATTTCTGAGAGCCGTGTGGTGAGGCTGCGCAGGTCAAGCAGGTCGTCGTAAAAAGCTTTGTTGACGAGAAAACCCTCCATACGTGGGACCGCAGCCAAGGCGACTTGTTCGGCGTCGTGGAGTCCGCGGAGTTCAGACGAAACCACGGTGCTCATGTTGATTTTTTTACAGAACTCGACCGTTCGGGAGATGCTTTGGTCGTTCATGTTTCCCATGGCATCGGTGTCGGAGTAAAAGATGACATTGACGCCCAGGTCACGGAATTTCTCACCGTATTCGACCGGTGTTTTCTGCGCCTGGATGGCCCAGCCGGGAACGGTGACGTGCCCACCGCGGACGTCCAGGTGAACACCGATGCGCGCGCGGTAGCGCTTGCAGGCCTCTTCCAAAAAACTGGGTTGTTGATAGATGATGGATCCCAGGACCACGAGTTCCACGCGGGCCTGGGTGATATAAGGATCGATGGCCTGTTGGCTGCGAAATGGACCGCCGACAAAGACCGCTAAATTGAGTTCCTGGTGCAGCGCTTTGATGACGGGGAGATGAATGCTGGCACCAAGCGCAGGGACAGACAGATCGGTGACATAAATCGCTTCAATGCCGGCTTTTTTGAGGGAACTCGCAAAGGCGAGCGGGTCTTCATCAAACAGAAAAGTCTTGGCCGAACCAAACCGAATGGCCTTGCCATTTTTGAGGTAGATCTGCGGGATCACCAACATGATAAAAAAATAGCACAATATCAATATGATGGGAACTGTTTGTTTATGAGGGTTTATCTCGGACTCGTTCGATGTTGGCGCCAAGGCGTTTGAGCTTCTGTTCCATGGCTTCATAGCCGCGATCGAGGTGGTAAATGCGGCGGAGTTCCGTGGTGCCGTGAGCGGCGAGTCCCGCCAACACCAGCGAAGCTGATGCGCGAAGGTCGGTCGCCATGACGGGGGCGCCGGTAAGCTGGGGGATGCCGCGCACGATGGCCAGCGATCCATCGATGGTGATGTTGGCGCCCAGGCGATGGAGTTCCGGCACGTGCATAAAGCGATTTTCGAAAATAGTTTCCGTTATCGTTGAAGTTCCTTCGGCGATCGTCATCAGAGCCATAAACTGCGCCTGCAGGTCAGTGGCAAATCCTGGTTGAGGGGCGGTCGTGATGCTCACGGCCTTTGATCGGCGAGGCCCCCGAACACGGACCTTGTTGGCGTCAATGTCGATGATGGCGCCTGCTTCGCGGAGTTTCGCGGTGAACAGCGTCAAGGCGTCGATGGGGCAGGATCGAAGCGTGATGTCACCGCTCGTGATCGCTGCGGCGATCATGAAGGTTCCGGCCTCAATGCGATCCGGCATGACTTCATAACTCGCGGGTGTGAGCGAGGCGACGCCCTGGATTTCGATGCGATCTGTGCCGGCGCCTTTGATGTTCGCTCCCATGCGCGTGAGAAAGTTGGCGAGGTCAACCACTTCCGGTTCACGCGCGGCATGGTCGAGGATGGTGGTACCGGGTGCGAGTACTGCGGCCATCATGATGTTTTCCGTGCCGGTGACCGTGACTCCATCGAAGACGACGTGGGCGCCCTGCAAATGAGTGCCGTCGACTTCGACGTAGCCATCATGCAGCGTGATCGTGCAGCCCATCTGTTCGAGCGCTTTTAAATGAAGATTGATGGGGCGGGCGCCGATGGCACAGCCGCCGGGCAGCGAGACCTTGGCGTGTCGGAGTCTGCCGACCAAAGGCCCCATGACCAAGACGGAAGCGCGCATGGTGCGAACCAAATCGTAAGGTGCGTCGTCGGCGCGGATGTTGTCTGCAGAAAGATGAAGCGTGCCGTTTTCCCGTGAAACCGTGACGCCCAGGTGTTTGAGCAACGCCAACATGGTGTCGATGTCGCGAAGGTTGGGAATATTGGCAAAAGAAGAAGTGCCCGGAGCGAGCAAGGCGGCAGTCATGAGCGGTTGGGCCGCATTTTTTGCGCCTGAAATCTGAACTTCTCCGTGAAGGGGATTGCCGCCGTGAATGATGAGTTTGTCCATGGGTGTTATGATCTCTGTAATTTTATTATTCTTTCAATCCCTGCCAGGTCTCGCACGACTGAAATGTGTTGATACGCCTTATGCTCAGAAGTTTCAGCGAGGAGCGTTGCGGATTGCCCGTCGCCGATCTCCATGATCAACCAACCGCCGGGTTTTAAAAAATGTGGTGCATCGTGGATGATTCGTCGAATGAAATCAAGCCCATCATTGCCGCCGTCGATGGCAGAATGCGGTTCAAAGCTGATTTCCGGGGCAAAGGTTTTAAATTCATCGGATCGTCCGTAAGGAGGATTGGCGGTGATGAGGTCGAATTTTTGAGCAACCGGTAAGGCTGAAAAGAGATCGCCGTGATAAAAAGTGATGCGCTCATGAGCAAAACATAAATTTTCACGGGCGATCTTTAACGCTTCTGGGGAAATATCCGTGATGGTCAATGTCGCCTTCGGTAATTCTTTCGCAAGGGCTGCGGGAATGCATCCGCTCCCGGTGCAGAGATCAAGCATGGACGCTTCAGCAGGGCACAGCTTCAGCACCTCTTCGACGACATGTTCTGTCTCCGGCCGCGGAATCAATACGGCCGGTGTGACCCGAATCGGGATCGACCAAAATTCTTTGGTGCCAATAATATAGGCCAAGGGCTCTCTTTTTTTTCTGCGTTCGATGAGTATTTCAAATTTTTGCCGTTCCTCGGAAGAAAGCGATCGGTTTTGAATGTAGAGTTCAGCGCGCGACATTTTTAAAACATGGGCGAGCAGCAGTTCAGCGTCGAGCTGGGCGGTGTTGACCAGAGCTTCATGAAGGGTGCAAACGCCATGGGTAAGGGCATTAATCATTGGTCTTTAATGCTTCGGCCTGGGTGTGGGTGCGTAGCGCCATGATCATCTCTTCCAAATCACCTTCCATCACGGCGGCGAGATTGTGGATCGTGAGCCCGATGCGATGGTCGGTGATGCGATTTTGCGGGAAGTTATAGGTTCGAATCTTTTCGCTGCGATCCCCACTTCCTACCTGTGCGCGGCGCTCCGCCGTTCGTTCCGCCGCCTGCTTTTCTTCTTGCTGATCGAGGATCCTTGACTTCAGGATCTTCATGGCCCGCGCTTTGTTCTTGTGCTGGCTCCGTTCATCTTGGCAGGCCACGACCGTATTCGTCGGAAGATGGGTGATGCGCACGGCAGAATCCGTGCGGTTGACGCCCTGGCCGCCAGGACCTGATGCGCGGTAGACGTCGATCCGCAGATCTTTTTCGTCGATCTGAATGTCGATGTCTTCGGCTTCAGGCATCGCAGCCACAGTCACCGCCGAAGTATGGATGCGACCCGAGGCTTCGGTTTTCGGGACCCGCTGCACGCGGTGCACGCCGCGTTCGTATTTGAGCCAACTGTAAACGCGTTCTCCCGAAATGAGGGCGATGACTTCCTTGATGCCACCGAGGCCGGTTCCGGATTGCTCCAGGATTTCGACTTTCCAACCTTTGGTTTCTGCGAAGCGCATGTACATGCGGAATAGATCGGCTGCAAACAGCGCGGCTTCTTCGCCGCCAGTTCCGGCGCGGATTTCCAAGAGAATATTTTTTTCATCGCGCGGATCAGGGGGAAGCAGGAGCAGGCGAAGTTCTTTTTCTAAAAGTTCCACCTGGGGTTCTAATGCGGCGATCTCATCTTGAGCCATGGCCCGAAGGTCGGCATCCGGTTCATGGGCGAGCATGTCGCGGGCATTCTTGAGGTTCGCCGTGACGTGTTGGTAGCGGTTGTACGCTTCAATCAAAGGTTTGAGCGAAGCGTGTTCTTTGGTGACCTCTTTATAGCGAGCGACATCGCCGAGCACGGCCGGACTGGACAGTTGTTCGTTCAGTGCGGCGAATTTCTTTTGAATGGAGTCGAGTTTTTCGAACATATTGGAATCTCAGGATAAAAAAATACCTGTGGATCGTAAGACCCACAGGTACGGGGGAAAATGCAAAGCGCTACTGCGCCGTTGCATTCTTGGTCGCTTTCTTTTTCTCGTTCTCTTCATTGACCTTGGCATAGCGTTTTTGAAAACGCTCAATGCGGCCGGCGGTGTCGACCAGTTTCTGCTTGCCCGTAAAATACGGGTGGCAGCTGGAGCAGATTTCAACCGAAAAATCCTTGCCAGCGGTGGAATAGGTCTGCAGTGTGTTTCCGCAGGCGCAATTGATCGTTACAGGTTCAAACGTTGGATGAATGTTGTCTTTCATAGATACTCCATGTTGGGGTCTGTCATAAAAACGGTGGACCGGCTAACATGCGTTTTTTTTGTTTGCAAGCGGGATAACGGCTTTTTTACGCCTTTTTTGGCGCAGTTTGAGGTGGGCGCATCAAACGCTCTAAAAACACGAGACTTTCCGCATCGCTGGGTCGACCCGCGGATTTAAGGCCTCTTTCCAAGGCCTCATGGGCAGGGTGTTTATAAGGCGCAGCAGCAAAACGGCGGGATCCCATTTTAAACAACGAATTTCGATCGACATCCGGGACCTTTTGTTCGTTTCCGCGGCTATATCCCGTTTGATGAGGGTTTTCTCGCCGCTTCGTTGGGGCCGGGGTAATGACGCCCTGTGATTCCAGTTGCCGGCGTTCGCCGATGGTATTGCCGACGCGACCTGCCTCGGGTTGGGTTCGATTTTGGGGAAAATTTCGTACGTGGCTCATAGGAGTCCTTTTCTGGCTGATTGTTAATGCAAGAGCGTTGCCAGGTGGATAACGGAGTGCATCTATCTAACATGTTGATATATAAGTAAGAATAAGTTTTATCGCTGCCTGATGCGGGAGCTAAGGCACCAATAGGGGGAAAGATGGGGAGCGTAGACCTGATAAGGGCTTAAAAAATCCCCTCATCATTCCTTTTATCACCAACCAATTTTCCTGGGATGACCTGAGGAAGAAGTTGGTAGAGGTCGATGGTTGATAACTCGGAAAGCCGCGAGGTGAGTTCCAGAAAACGGGCGGCTTCAGCAGCCTCAAGTAGATCTTCGGTCATCGTCGAAAATTTCTTGATGTACTCCGGCCGCTCAAACGGTTTCTCCCCATTCACATGGGCATTGGGATTATCAAGTCGTTCCTGGAGCACACTGCCATCATTCATCGTGATGACGATCTCAGCACCGAACTTGCGTTTTGTCGGATCCTTTTCGTGGTACGCCCGCGTCCATGCTTCAGCTTCTTCCGTGCGGATTTTCTTCCACAGGGCAACCGTGGAGGGTTTATTCGCGCGCTCTTTGGTGTAGCTCTGCACGTGATGCCAGCCACCGTCTTCCAGGGCCACGGCCAGGATGTACATGGCGCTGTGGTCGAGTGTTTCTCGGCTGGCGCTCGGATCAAACTTCTGCGGATCGCCGGAACCTGTACCGATCACGTAATGCGTATGGTGACTTGTGCGGATCAAAACCTCTTTGACGTGAGTGAAGTCAATTTTTCGCTGATGAAATTTGATTGCCATGTCGATGAGCGCCTGCGCCTGATATTCCGCGGAATGTTCTTTGGTATACGATTCCATGATGGCGCGAAAACGTTCGCCGGGTTCTGGCAGCGGAACTTCATAGGTCGCGTTCTTGCCGCCGAGCATCCAGGCGATTACCGAGTCTTCGCCTTCATAGATTGGCGACGGCGAGGTTTCACCGCGCATGGCGCGATCCACGGCTTCAATGGCGAGTTTTCCGGCGAACGCTGGAGCGTAGGCCTTCCAGCTGGAGATCTCGCCCTTGCGTGATTGGCGCGTCGAGAATGAGAGGTGCAGCGCCTGTCCGATGGCGTGATAAATCATCTCCGTCGGCAAATGCAGCAATGTTCCGAGTCCTGCGGCAATGGCCGGAGCCAGATGCGCGATGTGATCTTTCTTGTATTCATGCAGGCAGATGCCTTTCACCAGATTGATCTGCGTTTCATAGGCCGTGAGAATGCCCAGCAGCAGTTCTTTCCCGGATTTCTTTTTTTGCTGAGCGACAGCAAGAAGCGCTGGAATCGTATCGCCAGGATGGGAATAGTCCGCAGCCAAAAACGTGTCGTGCATGTCGAGTTCGCGGACAGCCACGCCGTTGGCCCACGCCGCCCACTCGCAGTCAAACATCTGATCGCTCGGCATGCCGAAGAGCGTGGCACCATGTGCTCGCGGGTGTGCCAAGGCCTGCGCACGCGCAGCAACGATCGGGTGGCGATTCACCGAGGCGATGGCCACGGCTGCGTTGTCGATGATGCGGTTGCCGAGCATTTCGATGACATCGCTGTCGGCTTCTTTATTGTTCACCGCCATTTCGGCGATTTTCCAGGCGAGCTGTTCTTTTTTTGGCAGGCGTTCTTTTTCCGGAACAACGCGGACGAGATGTTTCTTCATGAAGGGCTCCTTGAGAATGTCTGGCCCTTTACGGTTGGAATGGTAAGAGTGCAAGCCCTGGTATGAAGGAAAAATGACGTCTGTTTCCTGTTGCGAGTGATGCTTTGGTAAGAAGGGCAGAGGAAGCGATCAGAGCGTCGATCGCGAGGAGTCCATGCGAGAGAGAGAACTGGCTGACGAGATGAATGGCTTTTTCGGAAATGGAAGTTTTAGGATGGATGATGCGGTGGATATTTTCCGCAACAAAGGCTTCGATTTCGATGAGTTCATCTTTAGACCGACTTCCCTGCATGAGTTCCATGAGGGTGAGCGATGAGATCCAGCGTCTGGGAAGCTCAACCGATTGGAGGAGCATTTTTGCTCTTTTATTTCCTCGGAAATACCAGATGAGGATGTCCGTATCGAAAATTATCGGGAGAACCTTGGTTTTCGCTGTCTGTCGAGCCATGCTGAAACATCCTCAAGTTGTTGATGATCGCTCCACATACCAAAGCCAATATCCCGAAAATCATCCTGTTTTCGTTTGAAAGGAATGATTTGCCCAAGAGGCTCTCCACGATACGTGATCACCTGTTTCTCGCCTCTTTTGAGGGATTCGATCACCTCTCGCGTCCTGAATCTGAGGTCTTTTGCTCCAAGCACCATGGCATCTCCTTAAATAGACACTTGGGAGTGTATACTTTCAAAAAGAGAAGAGCAAGCTGTTTTTAACTGAGCAGCGCAAAGGCCTCATCAATCGATTTGCACCCCCTGGCTTCAATCTGGGCGGCAAGCTTGCCTTTGAGATTGGCGGAGGGAATGATGGCCTGCTTGAAGCCCATCTTTTCGGCCTCTTTGAGCCGGGCGTCGATGCCGGCCACAGCCCGGATTTCGCCGGTGAGTCCGACTTCGCCGATGAGGATCATCTGATGATTGATGGGCCGGTTCATGAAACTCGAGTGGATGGCCGCGATGACGCCCAAATCGCTCGCCGGTTCGGTAATTCGCATGCCGCCGGCGACGTTCACAAAGATGTCTTGATCGTACAGTCGTATCCCGACAATTTTTTCCAGCACGGCCACGAGCAGGTTTGTGCGCGCGCTGTCGACGCCGATCGAGGTTCGGCGAGGGTTGGCCAATCCGGATCCTGAGACAAGGGCCTGGACTTCCAAGAGCACCGGTCGTGAGCCTTCCAATGAGGAAACGACGGTTGATCCCGCCGACGACGTTGGACGTTCCGCCAAAAAGAGGCCGGAAGGATTTTTGACTTCCATCAGTCCCTTGCCCGTCATTTCAAAGACGCCGATTTCATTCGTGGAGCCGAAACGATTTTTGATGGTGCGTAAAATACGGTACGAATGGCCGCGCTCGCCTTCGAAATAAAGCACAGCGTCGACCATGTGTTCCAAAACTTTTGGCCCAGCGATGGCACCGTCCTTGGTGACGTGACCGACCAGGAAACAGGCGGTCTGTGAGCCTTTGCACAGCATGAGGATTTTGCCCGCGCATTCGCGTACCTGGCTGATGGTTCCGGGCGCGGATTGAATTTCATTGGTGTACACGGTTTGGATCGAATCGATGACGACCACGGCCGGTTTGATTTTGCGGATGTGTTCGACCGCGCGTTCGATGCAATTTTCCGCGACCACAAAGAAATTTTTTTCCGTGATGCCCATGCGTTCAGCGCGCATCTTGATCTGCGCGGCGCTTTCTTCGCCGGAGACGTAAAGCGCGGTCTTCCCGCGCTTGGTGATTGCGGCAAAGGCCTGCATGATGATCGTCGATTTGCCGATGCCGGGATCGCCGCCCAGGAGCACCATGCCGCCTGGGACGTAGCCGCCGCCCAGCACGCGATCGAATTCATCGATCGTCGTTGGAACGTGTCGACCTTCGTCGGCCGGAATGTCGGGCAAGGGCAGGGGGATGGAATGTTCTTCCGGAAGTGGTGAGCGCTTGGCCTGAATCTCTTCTTTTTCTTCGATGTAACTGTTCCAGGAATTGCAGTCAGGGCATTTGCCGAGCCACTTGGGAGACTGCGCCCCACAGTGTTGACAGGAAAAAATCGTTCGAGATTTGGCCATAGTGCCTTCTCGTATGTCGAGAAGCAGGGGAGTTCAAGATCGAATCTGTTTTACGAAGCGATCCCAAAAGCTTTTTCAAGAACTTGCATTTTCGCATTCGAGGATAAAATCGTTTCTGCTTGGATCTGCTGCGCTGCGGAATGAATACTAAAACTGACGGTGTCAAAGCTATCGAAGACGGTCTGAAGCTTTTCGGCATCATGGGGAGCGCAATGCAGCTTCAGCCATCGCCAGGTCGACAATGAATCTTCGATGTTTTTGGTGTCGTGAAAGAGGTCCTTAATTTGTTTCGCAACGACGGGAGCGCCACCGACTGTCTCCATTCCCATAAGCTCTGGTACCAGCGTGATCAATGTGTCTTTCTTGCTTTCGATGTCTGCGCTGATGCGAGTGAGCTGATGCTCGGAAAGTTGTATTCTGCTCAGGACATCTTTTCTGGTGTGCCATTCCGGCGGTAGAATGTTTCCATGGCGAGTCCGGACATAGGTTTCTAAGAGCGACCTGATTTCTTCGAGCGGTGCATTCCCCAGATCGATGGTGATCTGTCTTCGCGGATATTCTTCTCCCCGCTCATAATGGACCTCGCATCGCATTCCACACGGCAGCTCGAGTGAAGGTGGGAGCGATGTACGGTGTAATACGGCGACCCAACCAGACAGCAATTCCAGTTGGTTTGTATGGCTATAGAGTTTTGCGCCCTGGGTTGTCATGCTCATGGCGACATTTCTGCCGTTGGGTAAAAAATAACGGGAGATGGGCCAAGGATGCGGCAACTGAGGATCATCGATGAGAGGAGTGCCGCCGGCGCAGGCCCGCGCTGCCGCCATGGTTCCCTCCCAAGGATAGCTAAAATTGAGCGCGTTCCCTGCGTGGATGGACAAAGCACAGGCAAGACTGGCCTGAGGAACTTGGCTGGTTGTCGGGAGGAGGTTGGCGGCGAGAATATGAAGTGGTGGTATGCTCATGGGAGTTATATCGTCAGAAGACAGAAAAAGTTGCGTGGTTTATTTCCAGTATCGGGTGACCAACTCGCGGGTTCGGCGGTGGCGGCGGTCGGCCTCGCAGCCGTAGACTTTGCGGCATTCATAAGGTTTCACGTTGTGGATCGTGCATTTTCCCTTCTCAAAAAAGACGCAGGCGGTGGAGCGTGGCTTTTGTTTGGGAGAAAGCGCGGTGACCCCGTCGATTTCATGTTCCTGACAATACGTGGCCACGTATTCTTTGTCCGAAAGTCCCAGGGCGGTTGCGGCGATGGAAATCTCCTGCGGCACAAACCATCCCGGCTCGCGGGTGCAGCATTCACGGCACTTTTCGCAGTCACAACCTTCTTTGAGCTTCATGGGTGCCCCGCTATCAGGCCGGCGGCGTGAAGGGAAGCAAAATGTGGCATTGCAATACCGTGTTCACCTGTTTAAGCAAATCCGAATGAAAAATATGATTCTCTTTTTGGCTTCAGGATTTTATTCAGGAAAACTTCCCAAAGCCCCCGGAACATGGGGGAGTCTCGTCGGTATCATTATATATAAGCTCTTCTACCCACTGCCGACGTCGCTCTTCCTGCTGACCTTGGTTGGAATCATCGCGCTCTCCATTTGGGTATCAGATGAAGCCGCTCGCGCCCTCGGGCAAAAAGATCCGCGCATTATCGTTATCGATGAAATCGCCGGGATGCTCGTGACCTTGGCACTTCATGTGCCAACGGTTTCGACTTTGGTCATCGGATTTCTCCTCTTTCGTTTGTTCGATGTATGGAAACCGTTTCCCTGTCGAAGTCTGGAAAAACTCCCCGGAGGATGGGGCATCGTCTTGGACGACGTCATGGCCGGGATGTATGCGAATATTGGATTGTGGTTTTTGAAATGGATGATGGCTTTGTAGAGGCGCAGCATGCTGCGCCCGTATCATGATGAATTCAGACGCAAAATATCCGTGTCGCAGACCGATTCGATTGCGAGATTATGACTACTCACAGAATGGTGCGTATTTTGTGACGATTTGTACGCATAAGAGAGAATGTTTGTTTGGTGAGATTGTGAATGGAGAAATGCAGTTGAATGACATAGGTCGAGTGGTGGTTGATGAATGGTTAAAGACACCGCAAATTCGCGATGAAATCGATTTAGATCAATGGGTTATTATGCCGAATCATTTTCATGGGATTATCGTCATTAATCGTAGGGGCACGTTGCAACGTGCCCCTACCCATGAACAATTTGGGAAACCAACATCTAATTCCATTCCAACGATAATTCGTTTGTTCAAATCGACGGTTACCAAACGCATCAATGAATTTCGAAACACACCTCAACAACCAGTTTGGCAGCGGAATTATTATGAACATGTTATTCGCAATGAGGATTCTTTGAATCAGATTCGAGAATACATTTTCAATAACCCTGACCAATGGGAATTTGATCAAGAAAATCCATTAGTACAAAGTAGGGGCACGTTGCAACGTGC
>JACQOX010000007.1 GCA_016202335.1 Deltaproteobacteria bacterium | reverse complement strand
TCGAACCAGCTGTCAAAGATGAGCGCGCGCAGGGGAGCATCTTTCTTTCCCTTGGGCGGCGGAAAATGGACGATGGCGGCTTCCAGCATGTCTTGCACGCCCTTCCCGGTTTTTGCGGAAACAGGAATGGCGGTTTGGCCGTCGATGCCAAAGACTTCTTCGATTTGGCCGCGAACTTTTTCGATGTCTGCGTTCGGCAGGTCGATCTTATTGATGACGGGAACGATTTCCAACCCACCGGCGATGGCGACCAGGGCATTGGCCATGGTCTGCGCTTGAATGCCTTGCGACGCATCGATCACGAGCAGCGCGCCTTCGCACGCTGCAAGCGAACGAGACACTTCGTAATGGAAATCAACGTGGCCCGGGGTGTCGATCAGATGAAATTGATAACGCTCACCGTTTTTTGCGGTGTAATTCAGTGCGACGCTTTGAGCTTTGATGGTGATGCCACGCTCGCGCTCCAAGTCCATGCTGTCGAGAATCTGCTCGCGACGGTCGCGTTCGGTGATGGCGCCCGTGACTTCGAGGATGCGATCCGCAAGCGTGGACTTACCGTGGTCGATGTGTGCAACAATGCAAAAATTTCGAATGTGTGATTGAGACATTTCTTGGGGTTGTCATCCTTGGTGAAGAGCGATTAATTTTCGTTTAACACAATAAGGGCTTCAACGGTTTCATGGGATTTGATGTCGGCCAGGAAGCTTTCTGCTTCTTCTCGTCCGCCGAAGCTTCCCAGACGAATGCGATACCAGCGCCCTCGGCCAGGGATGTCGGCGATCGTCATGTAGGCCGGATACCCTTTCCCCTTCCACAGGTCAACGATGGCGTTGGCTTCTGTGAGTTCGGGATAGGATCCAATCTGAATCGCATATTTTGAAGCCTCAACATCTTTGACTCGCACGACACCATTTGGACTTTGTTCTTGTGGGGCAGTGAGCGTCTCAGGGGGAGTTGCTGACGCAATTTCCGGAGCAGCTTCTTGAGCGGGTTTCGGCGCCACAGCTTCAGGTTGATTGGAGATCACGATGACCTTATCGTCCGTGAGCTTTTTGCCGGAAACATCGGTTCCAAGCATTTTGGCGATCCGTTCGCGAAGTTCAGGGGTCTTGGCCTTGTCGATCAACTCTTTGGCCATTTCGGCGACTTCCGGATCAGAGGTCGTGGGAACGCTGGGGAGCTCTGCCAGTTTTTCGTCGACGGTTTGTTCGACCGCGGCGAGCGAGGGCCTGCGGCTGAGGCCCAAAAAGTCGCGGCCGTAACGAGCTCCCAAATAAAAAACAAAAAAGAGCGTAAAAACTTCGAGCATCAAAAGAGCGAAGAACTGCCCGAAGGTGAAGCGGCAAAAAAAACTTTCGGATTCGTCCCGTTCAAGATGATCGTGCGATTCGTAATCGGTCATGTGTCCTCTTTCCCCTTTATCATTTCTTCGGGCGCGGAAAGGCCCATCAGGGTGAGGGCATTGTGTAACACGATCGCAATATTTTTCAAGAGATAGAGCTTCGCTTCTGTCGCCTTTGCGTCATCGGTCAGAAAACGATAGCGGTCGTCGTGTTTGGCCTGGCTGTAATATCCTTGAAATGCTAGCGCGAGCTCGAGGGCGTAAAAAGCGATGCGGTGCGGTTCGAGGCCTGCAGCCGCGTCATGCACGACCTGTCGGTATTCGGATAAAAAGACGGCAAGATCGATTTCTTCCGGTAAGTTGAGCAACGTGAGATCGCACGTTTTCGGGGGCTTTAACCCTTTTTCAAGGGCTTTGCGAAACACACTCTGAATCCGGGCGTAGGCGTATTGAATATAGTAGACCGGATTTTCTGTGGATTCGGATTTGGCCAGGTTGAGATCAAAATCAAGCTGGGCATGGTGCGAGCGCATCAGGAAAAAATAGCGACAGGCGTCTTTTCCCACTTCGTTCCGAACGTCGGCCAGCGTTTCATACTGGGCGCTGCGGGTGGACATGGAAATGAGTTCTCCGTCGCGGATGAGATTTACGAGTTGAATGAGGACGGCATCGAAACTATCGGCTTCATAGCCCAGCGCCTGGACTACCGCCTTGATGCGAGCGACGTAGCCGCCGTGATCCGCACCCCAGATGTCGATGATGCGGTCAAAGCCGCGGGCGTATTTATGTTCGTGATAAGCGATGTCCGCGGCGAAATACGTGAGCGAGCCGTCATTTTTGCGGAGGACGCGATCTTTGTCGTCACCAAATACTGTGGAGCGAAACCACAGGGCTCCGTCTTGTTCATAGGTGTGCCCGGATTTTTCCAGTTTTTGAAATACTTTTTTGACCGCATCGTGTTCGTGAAGCTCGTGTTCAAAAAAAGTCACATCGTGGATGACGCCTGTGGCCGCCAAATCATCCTGGATTTCTTTCAGAATTTTGTCGCCGGCATATTTTCCGCAAAACGCGATGGCATCTGCTTCGGAAGATGATGCGATTTTTGGATCGAGTGCCAACACTTCGCGTGCGATATCGCGGATGTAAGCGCCTTGATAACAGGTTTCGGGAAATTCAATTTTTTGTCCCTGGAGCTCTTGCAATCTCAGATAGACCGATCGACCGAGCGTGGTCATCTGCACGCCGACGTCATTGACGTAGTATTCCTTGCTGACGTCATACCCAGCTGCTGCGAGCACATTGCCAAGCACGTCGCCATAAATGGCTCCCCGCCCGTGGCCAATATGGAGAGGCCCGGTGGGATTGGCGCTGACAAATTCGACTTGCACTTTTTTCCCTTGGCCGAGCGTCGAATGGCCATATTTCTCATTCTCCCGCGAGATGTCTTCCAAAACCGAAAGCAGAACGTGGGGTTGAATCCACATGTTGATGAATCCCGGGCCAGCGATTTCGACCTTGGCGAAGAGATCTGCCTTTGCTGCAAGTGCCGGAACAATGCGGTCGGCCACCTCACGCGGTTTCATCTTCAAAGGTTTGGCCAGGACGAGGGCGATGTTCGTGGCCACATCGCCGTGAATCTTCTGTGCAGGTTTTGAAAATTGAACGTCCGGAAGTGTAGACAATTCACATTTCTCCTGGGAAATCAGTTTTTGTAAGGTTTGCTTAAAGTGATCGCTGAGAGCTTGATTCCAATTCATATTCTTCTCTTTTGAGAGGGCGACCGCCGGTCGCCCCTACGCATGGTTAACGGGGTCCCACGACGACAATTTTAAAGGCGTCGGGATGTAAGTATTTTTGAGCAACGCGTTTCACCTCTGCGGTCGTCACTTTTTTCACCTGGGCTTGATATGTTTTCCAGTAGTCATCGGGATAGCCATAGAAGCGGTACAGGAGCTGTTGCGCGGCGACGCGTCGCGGCGTCTCGAAAGCAAAAATAAGGCCGTTCAAGATCGAACGCTTCGCAAATCGCAGCTCAGCTTCGGTCACTCCATGCGCGGCGATTTCTTCTACGTGCTTCTTGATGATACCAATGACTTCATCGGCTGATTCTTTTTTCGTGGCGACTCGAACTTCAAATACGCCGTAATCCGTTTCTGGGGAAAAATCGCTGGAGATGCCATAAGCCAGGCCGCGAGTGACGCGGATATCTTCCATCAGCCGGCTCTTGAAGTCCCCGGAACCGAGAATGTGGTTGAGAATCGTGAGCGCAAAACGGTCGGGATTGGTGCGTTTGATGCCAAGGTGGCCCATGCGGATATAGGCCTGGGTCAGCGGTTTTTCGAGCGTCACCCTCGAAGCGGAAAACGTTTCTTCAACGGGAGACACGGCTGGGAAGGCTGGTGCTGTCCGAGGAAGATCCGCGGTGGCAGCGATCAACATTTCCTTCATGGCTTCGGTGTTGAAATCCCCAACAATGGCCATCATCGTATTTTGCGGGACAAAATAATGGTGGTGATAATCGATGGCATCTTGCCGTGTGATGTCCATGATCGTCGCATGGGTCGGACGCCTGGCCCATGTGCTGTCTTTCCCATAGACCGTTTCCAAGAAAAGACGTTTGGCGAGAAGTTCAGGTTCATCCTGTTCACGCCGCAGATCTTCCAATAATTTTTTTCTTACCAGATCCTCGCGAGAAGCGTGGAAGGCAGGTCGAAACATCATGTCCAAGAAGAGCGAAAACCCTTTTTCCATGTGCGATGAAAGGGTTTTGAGCTCTCCGCGAATCATTTCACGGGTTGGAGTCACCTCACATTGAATCCCGAGTGCATCGCTTTGTCGTTCGAATTCGGCAGGGAGGAGCGTCTTCGTTCCACCGCTTTCCATGAAGTTGACCACGAATTTGGTGAGCCCTTTTTTTGCGACGGGGTCATAAATGCTGCCGGCTTTCACCGTGACTTCGGCTGAGACCATGGGCAGCGTGTGGTCTTCAAAAAAGAAGACGGTCATGCCATTCGGGAGTTTCACTTCCGTGAGCTCAGGGAGTTGCAGCTTTGGCAGAGAACGTGGCTCCAAGCGTTCGACGGGTCGCAAGGCAGTACACGAAAGAAGGAGCAATGCTGCAAAGAAAGTTCTCTTCATCTGCCACCTCTTTGGCGTTCAATGGTGACGCGGCGATCGTTCGTAAGATATTTTTGAGCTGCTGCCTGAATCATCGACGGCGTGATCGAGCGCATGTGGTCGATGTAGGAGATCATCATCTTCCAGTCGTGAAACAACGTTTCAAAGCTCGCCAAATTCATGGCGAGATGCATGTTGTCTTCCAGTGAATACACAAAGTGCGATTCCAACTGCGAGAGAACTCTGGCGAGCTCAGCATCTGCAACAGGTTGAATCTTTAATTTCTCGATTTCGCGATGCACGATCTTTTCAATCGTTTGGAAAGAAATACCGTTTAAGGGTTGCACGGCAATCGTCATCACATTCGGAAAACGGAGACCTGGGAAATTGGAAGTGCACGAGACACTTCGGGCAATTTTTTCTTCGCGGATCAGCTGGAGCTCCAGGCGTGAGGAAACGCCGTCGCAAAGAAGCGAGGTGATGGCTTCCATCGTGTACGTGTCAGGGTCTGGAAATGTGGGCTTGTGATAGGCATAAACGACAAGCGGTTCTGCATCGCGAGAGATTTTCTTCCGCACGCCTCCCCTCGCTTTGCTGGGAGGTGCATCGGCGTGGCTTTCGCCAGCGGGAATGCTGCCGAAAAAATGCTCCAAGGTTTGCTTGGCCTGGGGAAGAGAAAAATTGCCGACCAGCGCGCCGACCATGTTGGCCGCGACATAATGTTGATGATGGAAAGCTGCTGCATCTTCATCGGTGAGGCCTTCAAGATCTTCTTTGAAACCAATCGTCGACCAGTGATATGGCCCGTCGGCAAAGGCCTGCTGAACCAGTTCTTCCATGACAAAGCCGTCAGGATCATTTTCAACGCTCATGCGGAGCTCTTCGAGCACGACGCTGCGTTCCGTATAAAAATCCCGAAACACGGGGCTCCCCACCATCTGCGACATGACATAGGACCAAAGCTTTAAACGATTATTGGGAAGGCTGGCGTGATAGGCCGTCATGTCTTTGGCGGTGAAGGCATTCAGATCCGAAGCTCCGTTACGCGCCATCACTTCCCAGACCTCATTGGGGCCGAGTTCGGCAGACCCTTTAAAGGCCATGTGCTCGAACATGTGCGCAAGACCGGTTTTTCCGGGGACTTCTTCGGCTGATCCGACCTTCAGCATGACAACGCCAGAAAAGACCGGCGCCCCTGGCCGCGAGACGAGCAACCAGCGCATGCCGTTCGAGAGCCGGAGCTCCACGACATTTTTGGCCAGGTCAAAGGCAGAGGCACTTGAGGTGACAAAAATAAGGCTCAAGACGAGCAAGCATCGTGTGAACATAGGCCGGAGCTGATACAAAAAAAGCCCGGGGAGGAAAAGGGAATTGTGTGGGCTTTCGTGCTTCATCATAAAAGCTGTTTTTTTCTCTTGAAAGTGATACCTTTTAAGGTATCATTTTAACTTCAACGAGAAGGAGTACTTTTATGAAACATCGAAAATTCAAAAAGGCTATTTTTGATAATAAAAAGAAGGTTTTTTATTTGGAATATTCATCAGGGCTAAAACTAGAGTGCCCCTACTCTGCTTTAAGCGTAGAAAATAAAATTGTTGATTCCGGCCCAGATGAAGAAACGGGACACCATTCCTTTTATTTCGTGACGGATCAGGGGAAAAAAGAATTTGTTCCCTTTGATCAGCCTCTTCACATCGCACAACATCCTGAATACGTGAAACAGCAAACGCTTTATCATGTGACGAAGCAGGTGAATAAAATGCTGCAAGCTTCTTCTATTTCCAAACGCGAACTTGCGCGACGACTCGGCACTTCCCTTTCGCAAGTCTCAAGGCTTTTAGATACGACGAATGAGAAAAAGGAATTGTCGCGGCTGATCGAAATCGCAGCAATTTTGGATTACGAATTCAAGTGGCAGTTCAAGAAGGCGGCTTGATTAAATTGGCATCGCCGATTGTTCTGCAACGAATCTGGCGTCTTCACCCACCAAGGTCATTGCTCCTTTGATAAGCCTAGCCATGCTCGGCGATAGTTCTCGAGGTTTCTGTAAACCAGAATATTGATCTATGCTCAACATGGGGACGAATCGATGTTGCCAAGAACCTGCGAAGATAAGAGGGCGTTCATATAAATAACCGTCATCATCTTCAACGCCGGGCTGTTCGCCCTCTAAAATTCTGACACTGTACATCGGCAAACGCTTTTCTCGGTGCAATCCCGTCGTCAAACTGTATTGCTTCTTGTAATAAGCATTTCTAAGCGTCCTCCCCGCGCCAGCAGTTAAACGCTCAATTTCCTCGGAAAGATCATGGCCTGTATTTTCGAAGTGAAAATCACGAATATACTTATCTGTAACAAGTGAGATGCTATCAAATGGTAAAAAATCAACGAAACTTGCGATATTTGTCAATGGCGACAAGGAGTATTCATTATCTTGCCGCTCCATTGTTGCTGCATATGAAAAGAATTCCGGTTCTATGATTATTCTTGTTGCGAATCCGCCACGTAACAGTTTTGCCCCAGCGTCTCTTGAGAAAACTCCCATGGCTGTCTGATCGAGAACAAATCCTGGGCCATTGTACGTCAACCCAGCTTCCAAAATACGGCCTCTTTTTTGATCTGCAGCATAAAAGGCCGCTGACATATTGGTATATCGAGCGAGCCCTCGAGGGGCATAGTCTTTCCCGGTAATCCGAAACATGTCGCGATTTCCGTCAAGTTCAAGCGCGTATTCCTTAACAGGACGCCCCCAGGCTTCTGAAACGTCGGTGCGGTCTGCGAGGAAGGCATGAAAGGCATTTGGGGCCTGTCCAAATGGACGAGCTACGATTTGTCCGCTCTCAATGCCTGGAACCATCAGCGGTCCGGCAACATTAAAGGACATGGCATTGAGACCTTGAGCGAAGAGATTGACGGTCATAAATTAATCCTCCTGTGAAAAGGCTATCACCCGGCTCCTTATTATCGTCACGATC
>JACQOX010000066.1 GCA_016202335.1 Deltaproteobacteria bacterium | reverse complement strand
GCGAAAACGAACATCTTCCGGCAGGTCTAACTGGATCCGCATCCCTTGCATGGCCAAAGCTTCATTTTGTTCAACTTCGGCCTGACGTGTTTCAAGTTCCAGGGCGAGGGCCTTGAGGCGCAAAAGAGCTAATGGCGATTCGTCGGGGATGTCTTTCTTTTCTTCCTGATCGACACGTTTATTGAGTTCACCGATCGTCGTCTTCAGCAGGTCTTTCATATCGGCAGCGAGCTGCAGGCCGTAATACATTTTTTTTATCTGAGCGATGGTCGATTCCTGCTCCTTGGTCTTATTGAGTCGCGCGGCTTCCACGCCGCCTTTGGCCATACTTTGAGCTGTACGAAGTTGACCGAAGGTGGTGACCGGAATGCCAACCGCCAGGTAAAGCGAATTGAAAAAAGTGACTTGCCCTTCAAAGAAGGTTTTTAAGGCATTGTCGACATCCGTCGGCACTGGAGCTGTGCGGTAACGATATTCCAAGACCGGCCACGGCACGGCTTTGGCTTCCATCAGTTGGGCCTCGCTGGCTTCAATCGCGCGGCCTGTCGCCACCACCAGCGGATTTCGCTGAAGCGCCAGCTCGATGCAATTCTGCAGAGAAAGCACCAGCGTGCCGTCTTGATCATGGTGAAAAGCACCACTCCCCTCAGCCGAAACGGATCGCATCCCTCCCAAGGCAATGGCGATTATAATGATAGCAGATGAAAAATACCTGCGAACTCGATTCATAAGTTGGGGGCGACTATCAGGCAGTTCTGAAAAAAGCAACCCCTTAGCCAATCTGAGGGGCGACTTCACTTTCACGATATTGAACGGAACCGGGTTTGATCGGCAGGGTGAAGAAAAAGGCACTGCCCTTTCCTGGGCGACTCGCGACCCACATGCGTCCGCCGTGCAGTTCGATGATGCGCCGGGCGATGGGAAGTCCAAGGCCAAGCCCCTGATGTTCACGCGTCATGCTGCCATCGCCCTGTTCAAATCCTTGAAAAATCGCCTGCTGTCGTTCACGCGGAATACCGGTGCCGGTATCGGCAACCGTGACACGGAGCATCTCGCCTCTTTTTTCAGCGCACACAGTGACCGTCCCCTTGGTTGTGAATTTCGCAGCATTGTCTAAAAGGTGTTTGAGCACTAATCGAATGCGATCTTCGTCTCCATAGACATGGGGGATGGATTTGAGTTCAAGGAAGAGTTCGGTCCCTTTCGCAAATGAAACATTTTTGGCGACCTGAGTCATCAATTTGTGCAGATCGAGCCGCTGGACTCTGAGCGAAATTTGGTTGGACTCGATTTTGGAGAGATCCAGCATCGATGACAAGGTATCGAGGAGGCGATATGCCGACCGGTGGATGAGCAGCAGATGTTCTGATTGATCAGGAGTAACAGCGCCATCAACTCCTTCCGCGATCATTTCGGACAGACCGATGATGGACGTCAACGGCGTGCGAAGTTCATGGGACACATTCGCCAAGATCTGCGCTTTTAATTTTTCCGCTTCTTTGATGAACATGCCCTGCTTCATCACAGTTTGAGAGAGAAGTTCCTGGTGAATCGCCATAGCCGAAAAACCGGCATAGCATTCCAGGGCCTCGATCATGGCAGCATCGTAACCTTTTTTGCGGTGCCCTAAATGAAGCATGCCGATCAACTGTCCGTGGACCTTCAGGGGGAAAACCACGGCTGCATGTTCCGCCATCAGGGGTTTCGCCCCCAAAGAACAGGCGAACCCCATGGTTCCTTGTTCTTCGCGTATAAGCAGCGACACACTCGCAATGCCAAAGGCTTCGGATACAAGCGTCAGAATTTTAGGATAGAGTTCTTGCCGGTGGCTCAGTTGGCTGAGTTCAGCCGCGGCACCTTTCAGAAAAGCAATCGTCTTTGTTTGAGGCCGGTAAAGGATGGGAAGATGGAAAAAATGATTTACGAAGTCAGAAATGGTCACTTAGAATCCCCCAAACGGTGTGGCGAACTTCAACAAATACATTGATTTTTTCCCTGCTCACCAGTTTATCTGGCGTTATGAAACTTTCAACGCAAAACGTACTTCTTTCATTCATCACCCTCGTCACGGTTGCGTTTTCGGGAACCCCGGCAAGCGCAAGTCTCGGCGGCGCAGAACTCATGAGCCGCTCACTTGCCGCCATCGAGCGCCATTACGTGGAGCCACGTCGCATTCTGCCACGCAAGATGCTCGAAGCGTCGCTCAAACGCATCGCCGAAGTCATCCCCGAGTTTTTCTTTGTCATGCAACCTGACGCAGTTTCCATCACATTGGGCCATGCCAGCCGTCGCTTTGCATTGAGCGCTTCACCGTCAGTGTCCGACATCCGACGCAGTTTTCGTGAAATTTTTCCCTTTATCGACACCCACTACCACGGCCCGCTGCCTCATGAAGATATTGAGTTCACGGCCATCGATGGCATGGTCGAAGTCCTCGATCCCCATTCTTCGTTTCTCCCGCCGAAAATTTACAGCGAATTCAAAGTCGGCACCAAAGGAGAATTCGGCGGGCTCGGCATCGTCATCGGCATCCGCAAGGGAACACTCACGGTCATCGCCGCTCTGGACGGCACCCCAGCAGCCCGTGCAGGCATCAAGGCTGAGGATCGCATCATCCAGATCGACGATCTTTCCACCATCAATCTCTCGCTCGTCGATGCGGTCAATAAACTCCGCGGGAAAATTGGAGCCCCGGTCACATTGCAGGTCGAACGCTCCGGAAAAACCGCACCACTGCATTTTGCCTTGAAACGCGCGCTCATCCAGATCGACAGCGTTCAATCGACAACGATCGATCAAGCCGACAAACACATCGGCTATATCAAAATCAAAAGTTTCCAAGAGAACACCGATCGCGATGTGGCCAAGGCCTTGGCAAGCTTTCGCACATCCGAAAAACCAATTTCTGGTCTGATCCTGGACCTCCGCAATAATCCGGGCGGTCTGCTCGATCAGTCCGTGGCCATCTCCGATCATTTTCTGACCTCTGGTACGGTGGTTTCGACTGTCGCTGCACGCGGCAAAGTGCTCGATGAAGAAAACGCAAGCGCCGACCACAATGAATTTCAGCTGCCGCTGATCGTACTCGTCAATGAAGGCTCAGCGAGCGCCTCCGAAATCGTCTCCGGCGCCTTGCAACATCACGGCCGCGCCGTGATCGTCGGCAGTCGCACCTTTGGCAAGGGTTCGGTCCAAACGATCTTTGAATTGGATGATCAGGCCGCCTTGAAGCTCACCATCGCCCAATACCTGGCCGGTGGCGCAAAATCGATTCAACTCCACGGCGTCACCCCGGATATTGAACTCTTGCCGGTCACGGTCGACGCCAAAGAGATGGACATCGTCAAAGATCGCTTCATCGACGAAACGCTTCTGGACGAACACCTCGAACGCGACGGCCGTCCCGATGAAAACGCAAGATATCACGTCAAATTTCTGGTGCCAAAAAAAGAAAAAAATCCCGAAGATGATGACAGCGCCAAAGAATACGAAAAGAACTTGGATTTCTCAGATGACATCGCGGTGAAGCTCGCCAAGCGCCTGATTACCGAAGCCGGAGAGCCCCAGGCCGAAAAAATGCTCACCCAAGCAAAGCCCATCATCGATTCACTGATGAAGGAACAAGATGGCTGGCTCTCCGCAGCCCTCGATAAAATCGGCGTCGATTGGAAAATCACACCAAAAAGCGCTGAATCGCCACTGCTCCGCATTGGCTTTGACCTCAAGGTCAAAGGCGAAAAACGTCATTTTCTTCACGCCGGCGACGAAGCCACGATTGAGTTCACCGCCAAAAACATCGGCAAGGGAGCGTTCAGCCAACTGCTCGGCGTGATCCAGACTGATGCCGGATTCCTGGCCGACAAAGAATTGGTCTTTGGCGAACTTTTACCAAAGGCTTCTAAAATCGCCGTGGCCACGATCAAGGCCCCTGAAGGCATCACCAGCCAAGACATCCCCATCACCGTCTCTTTCCAAGAATTTCATGGCCGCGCGCCGGCCTCACTTGAAGCTATCATCCCTGTAGTCGGCGATCCCGCACCGGAATTCGCTTTTGATCTGCGGTTAAAAAATCCTTCTGATCTGACAAAACTCAGATCTGGGAAATCGATTGAGCTCATGGTGGACATTGAGAATACCGGACAGGGATCGACAAGCGACGAAGCCGTCGCACTCTTACAG